>CAIYOY010000025.1 GCA_903927905.1 uncultured Verrucomicrobiales bacterium
CGCCCACCACGCTCGCAGCCCCTTCCCCAAAACTTAACCCTCACCTATGTCCATGCCTGAACCCTCACCCATGTCCTTGCACCATACCTCCTGCCTGCCGTGGAGCCGGGCGTCCCGCCCGGCGGATAAAACCGTTATACGCCGGACAATCATTAGATGTTTTAAAGCGTCTTTGAAATTTCCACCGTTCATTCCGGACGGCAAGATGCCGTCCTCTACGTCAGTCGGGACACCTGACGCTACAGGTCATTACAAAAAATTTACAAAATAATAGTTCCGTTTTCGTCCTCGGCGGACATATATAGATAGACAAAGAAAACAAGGGTCGGCGTCCATTAATTCAGATGGCGCAACTTTAAAAACAAACGGGAGTTTAAATCATGATGATTTATCGGAACATGTTGGCAGCAAAGAAAAGGCGGTCGGCGTTTACGCTGATCGAACTATTGGTGGTCATCGCGATCATTGCCATTCTGGCGGCGTTGCTGTTGCCGTCACTGGCCAAGGCCAAGGAACAGGCTTACAAAGCGCAGTGCATCAATAACCTCAAGCAGATCGGCATCGGCATCCAGTTGTATTCCGAGGAACACCAGTTGCAGTTGCCGGGGCCGACCTGGCAGGGGCTTTATGAAGCCTATGATAATGTGGATCAAAAGCGCATGCCGTATTACATCGCACCGTACATGGGCATACCCCCGGCCGCGCCCGATCCGCAGACGACCAAACTACTCCGTTGCCCATCGGCAGCAAAACATTGGAAAAGCGCCGATGCGGACCCAATGGATTTGGGGCAGCCATTGAGTTACATCTGCAGCATCAATATCACCAATCTGGTCAACGGCGCTCCTATTATAATCAACGGCACCAATGTTACCGCCGTGTCGCGGCCCTTTGGTTATCCTTATTCCAGCGCTCCACAGTTGCACATCCCGCTCGACGAAGCCCCCAAGAAAACGACCCAGATTTATAATCCGACCCACTCTTGGGCGATCACTGACGCAGATCAGCAGAACTGCGTGCCGCTGGCCAGCTACTATTCCTACCAGCCAAAGACCCCGGCTCACGGGGTCATCCGCAACCAGTTGTTCTTCGACTGGCATATCGAATCGGTTCATCAATAGTTGGCAAGCAGGTTGCTATATCCGGGGAAGGCTGATTTTTCGAGGCCAACGCAAGAATTGTGTCGCGAATTGACCAGCCTGCTCGTATTTTAAGCGGCAACTGGCTGCATGTTGACAGATTACCAACACGATGGATTTTTTGATGAGATGTTCGACGGACAAGGCAGCGTCCGTCCGCATTACCATCGTCTGGCCGAATTGCTGCGCCAAACCCCTCCCGAGGAATTTGATCAAAAACGCCAAGCCGTGGACATGGCCTTTCTCCGACAGGGAGTCACTTTCAACGTCTATGGCGACTCCCAGGGCGCAGAACGGGTTTTTCCCTTTGACCTCGTCCCCCGCATCATCCCGGCCAAGGAATGGGAATTCTTGGAACGCGGATTAACTCAGCGCATCACCGCGCTGAATCTGTTCCTGCACGATATTTATCACGAGCAGCGCATCCTGAAAGATGGCGTGATCCCGCCGTCCTATATTTTGACCGGAAAACATTTCCGGCGCGAATTTGTGAATTTTTCCGTGCCGAAGGATATTTACATCCACGTTTGCGGCACGGATCTGATCCGCGACAAAGACGGCAATTACCTTGTCCTGGAAGACAACGGCCGCTGTCCCAGCGGCGTAAGCTACGTGCTCGAGAATCGTCGCGCGATGAAACGAACTTTCCCCGGAATGTTTGAAGCCATCGGCGTCCGTCCGGTGGATCATTATCCGCAGGAACTCTTGAAGATGCTGCAATACATCGCTCCCGCCGGAGTGGCCGACCCGACCGTCGTCCTGCTGACGCCCGGCGTTTACAACAGCGCCTATTTTGAACACACCTATCTGGCGCGACAGATGGGGATTGAGATTGTCGAAGGGCGCGATCTGCTGGTGCGCGACGCCTGCGTGTTCATGCGGACGACCAAAGGCTTGAGGCAAGTCCATGTGATCTATCGCCGGGTGGATGATGATTTTCTGGACCCCACCGTTTTCCGCAAAGATTCGATGCTCGGCTTGCCGGGCTTGGTCAATGCCTACCGCTCCGGCAACGTTTCCCTGGCCAATTCCATCGGCACCGGCATCGCGGATGACAAGGTGATGTATTATTTTGTGCCGCGCATGATCAAGTATTACCTCGATCAGGAGCCACTCCTGCCCAATGTTGAAACTTATCTGGCCAGCGAAGAGAAAGATAAAAAATACATGCTCGAAAATCTGGACAAGCTGGTGGTGAAAGCCGCCAATGAATCCGGCGGTTACGGCATGTTGATGGGGCCGAAAGCGGGCAAGGCGGAGATCGAAAAATTTCGCGCCATGATCCAGGAAGATCCGCGCAATTTCATCGGTCAGCCGATGATTTCATTGTCGCGGCATCCGACTATGACGGACGACGGTTTTGAAGGACGCCACATTGATCTGCGCCCCTATATCATTTGTGGCGAAAAAACCACCATCGTCCCCGGCGGTTTGACTCGGGTGGCCTTGCGCAAAGGGTCACTGGTGGTGAACTCCTCGCAGGGTGGGGGCAGTAAAGACACCTGGGTTTTGTATGGAGACGAACAGAAATGAACATTAAATGTCACTTTGAACGGAACTCCGTTGCGAGTAGCGCAGATTTGCAATCTGTTGTATCGCCGATTTTTAATCGGCTGACCGTTTATATTTCGGTTCTTTTAATTTTCCAGGCGCGGCAGGTTGCAAACCTGCGCTACAATTTTTCCTCATGCTTAGCCGCGTTGCCAATTCACTTTACTGGATGTCCCGCTATATCGAGCGGGCGGAGAATATCGCGCGCATCGTGGATGTGAATCTGCAGTTGCTCCTCGACTATCGCAACTTGGACGATCAACGCCTGGCCGAACATTGGATGCCCATTGTGCAAAGCACCGGCGATGAAAAGGCTTTTTTCGCAGCCCATGAAAAAGCCACTGGCCAGGCAGTGACGGAGTTTCTGGTTTTCGAGACGGCCAATCCGAATTCCATTGTTTCCTCCATCTGCCAGGCGCGGGAAAATGCCCGCACCGTGCGCGATCAAATCACGGTGGAACTCTGGGAAGAATTAAACCGGCTTTATCTATTTGTCCGCTCCATGCAGGCGCGGCAGGTGTGGAAAACCAGTCCGAGCGCATTTTTTCAGGAGATCAAAGGCAGTTCGCTGCAAATGATCGGGGTGTCCTATGCCACGTTGATCCGCAACGAGGGCTGGTGGCGTGTAACGACAACTAAACTTCCCCGCTGACGACAACAAAAATTCCCCATTGCTTGGGGAAAGTTCCGGTGGTTTTTCTGGTCGGGCCGCAGGCCTGACCGGGCAGACTGGTGGAGCATGATCAACACACAACAGCGGAC
>CAIYOY010000026.1 GCA_903927905.1 uncultured Verrucomicrobiales bacterium
CCACCGGAACTTTCCCCAAGCAATGGGGAATTTTTGTTGTCGTCAGCGGGGAAGTTTAGTTGTCGTTACACGATCAACCTTCCTTCGCTATACCTACTACCATTGCACCAAGAAGAAGAATACCCAGTGTTCTCAAAAATCCCTCAGTGGGGAAGAATTGGAAGAACAGATTAGCCGCTACTTGGAGCGCATCCAGATTTCGGAACGATTCAAGGATTGGGCGCTGAAATATCTCCATGAATTGTATGAAAAGGAAAGCGGGGCGAGGAACGCCATCATTCAATCGCAACAAAGCGCCTACCAACTGTGCCTTGGCCAAATTGACAACCTGGTGAAGTTTAAGACCTCACCGGGGAACGCGGACGGCAGCCTGCTTTCCGATGAGGAATACGGACGGCAGCGCGTTGGATTGCTCAAGGAAAAGGCGTCTTTGGAGGAGTTGCTACGTGATTCAGGCCACCGGGTGGAGCAGTGGCTGACACTTGCTGAAAAGACCTTTGAATTTGCCTGCACAGCCCGGAATCGCTTCGCCCAGGGGGATGCCACGACCAAAAAGACCATCCTCACCACCATCGGGTCGAACCTCATTTTGCAGGACAAAAAACTGAGCATTGAAGCCAAAAAACCGTTCTTCCTCCTGGAAAATTCTTTGTCCGGAGAAAACCCTGAAATTGGGCCGGTCGAACCTGAAAATACCGGCCTGGTATATGGACAAAAAGAGGCGAATGCCTCTCAATGTCTAAGTCTGCTGGGAGGCTTACAGGACGCTCGAACATTAAACCACAGAAATGAATGTATTGTCAAATCAATATACGCCTTCTTTCAAAGGTTCACGGGGACTCCGTATGAAATTTTTCCCGACTGGTTGAGTCGTGAAAATAGTGTAGATCATCGGCGTAATTAACAAAGAAGGGCAAACTTGCCGAAAGCGGCAAGTTTGATAGATAAACATTCAATTGGTGGCTACATCAATTAACCGCCAACTGTCTCATAGCTGAAGACGCACTTTCAAGCTGGACGCCAGTGATCCGGATTGCCTTTATCAGTGTTTCTCACTCGAGCGATAAGTGGCTTGTGGCCAAGACTCTTGGCTTCGGAAACCGCTTGAGCCTGCGTCGGATAGTCAATATGTGTAACTCGCGCTCCATGCGCATACTCCAAGACATAATGCGTGATTGCACTTCCTTCGGGGCGACCTTTGGGTTCCGGTTCGACGTAAACGTTTGGCATATAATTTATTTTATGTTGGCTTATTCTTGCGAATTTGTTTGATATGAACACAGTGTAGTGTCATACCCTATATACGCACGTAAACGTGACAATCTTTCAAACTTTCTGATTTATTTCAGAAAATCATGTCGTTATGGGGTGCGAAAATAAATTGATGGATTGCCCAAAGATTGACAGGAAAGATAGTTTTCAAACCACACACTTAAATCGCATTAAACTGAGGGTGGCGTTGGCAAATCAGCTTCAGCATTCTTTGTTTTTTTATTTTTAATCTCTTCAATCGCTTCCAGTATTTGGAGCAATTTCAATTTACCCTTCACGATTTCAGCCAAAGATCCATCATTTGTTGCCTCAATCGCCGCTATTGTGATTAAGCCTGTACGGCGGAGGGAAAGATAATTGACTCGTCCAAATGCCTATGTAATTCGAGCGCCAACCAACATAAATCAGCAGGGATTTAAGCGAATCCATCACCAACACCGCGAAGATGCTCAAACGCATCTTGGGTGAAAACATCAAGATCCAACTCAAACTGGCGTCCCAACCGATGTTCACCCACGCCGGCGCAGGGACCTGCCATGCTAGATTGCGGCTCTGTCGGCCCTACTGAACTTCATGCGCGCCTGAATGACGGAAAGCCCCCACCGGCTCACGCCGATGGGGGCGAACTCTACCAACGGTCGCATTTGCGATGCGATGGTCCTAATTTACCTGATGTCCGTTCAGTAACTGCAGATGACTTTCGTTCAGGGCGACTTTGGCCCGTAGAACGAGATGCCAGACGCATAGGCGATCGCATACGCGGCCATGACCGTGACATTCAACGGCTCGCCTTCCGTGACCACGAAATCGGTGATGGTCGTGCTGTCGTGATACAGGTCAGAGGTGGCGGAGTTGCCATCGCTGCTGACCGTAAGGTACTGTCCACCGGAACCATATCCATCTCCGGTAATGGTGATGTCGTACGTCCCGGGCGGAAGATTGTCTACTGAGAAGTAAAGTGCGCCCCCGCTGCTTTTCCAGGTGCCATCGTCCGCGTATTCTTGATCACCGCCCATCGGCAAATCGACTTCCGTCGAGTCGCACAAATATACCGGCGCGGATGGAGCGGCGGCTTCCGTGAGGTCGAAGCCAAACGAGGAGTTATCGTAACACGGCGGCGGCGGGCACTTTGGCCCGTAGAACGAGATGCCAGAGACATAGGCGAACGCATACATGCCCTCTACCCTGACATGGAGCGGCTCTCCTTCCGTGACCACGAAATCGTAAATGGTCGTGCCGTCGTGATACAGGTCAGAGGTGGTAGTGTTGCTGCCGCTGGTGAGCGTAAGGTGCTCCCCATGGGAATAAGGTCCGTCACCGGCAATGGTGATGTCGTACGTCCCGGGCGGAAGATTGGTCACGGAGAATTCAAGTGCGCCTGAGGTGCCGACCAAGGTGCCATTTTCGTCATAGTAGTCACCACCGACGCCATCGAGGCCGACATCCGTACTGCACACGGATACGGGCGAGAGGTCGCCGGTTTCGCTGAGGTCCCAGCCAAATGAGTTGTCGCAACACTGAGCCAGCAGTGAGGAGGTGCTTGTTAGATAAGCCACGCCAAGGCTCATCAGAAGTTTGCCGATTCTATTTTTCGCTGATGTTTTCATTGTAGTTTTTTTCCTAAGCAACCCGGAATTCCCGTGGCATAAGCCCTGACAGCTGCAAAAAACAGTTTTACAGCTCTGGGAACTATTCCGTTTTACTTATAAATATATATACGGCGGGTTTTGCCAAATCTTTCAATGATTATTTGTCGCGTAGTGTTCATAGTATGTATTACTTGTAGTCAGCCGCGCATCCGTATTGTAAATTATCTTAACAGCTTGCCAGTTGTTGATTATGAAATAATATTTGGTTTTGGATTGGCAAAACCGTTACTGTGTTAGACCGGATTCTGAAACGAACTTAACACTTATCAAACGGGCCTGGAATCACGCATTTGCGGTATAATTGCCAGCGCCGACATATCTAATATTGCAAGCGCTAAATAGCCATGCAACTTGACAAAAATAAAGTTGATACGATGTTACTGAAAAACAGTAACTGTCCGTATAAACGCAGGGCGTAATTCCAGAATGATTGCGTCGGAAAAATAAAATTATGAAACAAAATTTATCTTGGAACGGTGAGGTGATCTGCCGTTTTAATAGCCGCATTAAAGGCTGCAACCAAGGGATTCTTCTCCCGCCTGAACCACCGCCGAGGCTATTCAAAGCCACGAAGTTTGTAGCCTTGATGATCGTGTGTGTATCTGTCTGGGCTGGAATGGCAAATGCGGGGGTGGTTGTAAATATAGGCGATGGTTTGGACGGAAACTTTTATGTTCAGACCAACCAAACGGTCACATGGGGGTCGGCGACTCTTGCCCCATCCACTCCCCTGACTTCATCAACACAGACGAATCAAGCTCAGATAGCAGTGGGCAATACGGCTGGGTTCAAACCTGGAGACGAGGTTCTGCTGTATGTTTACCGGGCTCTTGATTCAACTATGGCTGCGGGCCAGTACGAGACCTTTCATATCGCAAGCGTGCAGGGTTCAGGATTGCTAACCCTGGATCATGCGCCATCGGCCATCTATGACACGAGTAAGGAGGCTGTTTCGATGCAACGCGTGCCAAACTTCAATAATGTAAGCATTTACACGAACGGCACATTGACGGCATCGCCATGGAACGGAAGCGGTGGCGGAATCATTTTCTTCCGCGCACAAGGGATGCTCAATATCACCGGCACAATCACGGCTTTGGCAGAGGGGTTTCCCCATGATACTTCTTGGTCGTTGGACGGCCCTGGGGGCAAAGGGGGTTATGATGGTGGCGGTGCGGGCGGACACTCGGGTGCAGATCAGACGTTCCAACACCTTTTCCTGGGCACAGGGGGTGAAGACGGCACAGGCTCTCCGCTGTGGGGAGCAGGTTCGGGCGGGGCGGGAGGCGGTCTGGTCTATGCGGCCGCTTACAGCATTGTAATGACAGGAAACATCAATGTGTCTGGAAGCAACGGTGGGTCGGTTCCCGGAGGCTACTATGCCACTGGCGGGGGTGGCGGGGCGGGCGGAGAAATCTGGCTACAATGCTGGGACGCTTCCGGTATGGTCTCCACCAACCTCACCCGGAATGGTGGTGCTGAAGGTTCGGGAGATTATGAGCCAACTGAATCAAGCGGACAGGCCGGACTAAGTCGTGTGGATTTCTACCTGGGTCCGGGGTCTTACGCTTCAGCCGACCAATTCATACCGGTGGTTAATGTTGTTTCATCAGCGGCTGCTGCTCCTGCCGTTGTTTTATCGGGATTTTCTCCAACCCTGACCATTAGCGGGTCGCCCGGCTATTTATATGTCATTCAAAGGTCAGCCAATCTAGCGAATACAAACGCATGGGTCACGGTGACAAATTTAACACTGACTCAATCGGCGCAATACTGGTCGGACACGAGCATTAATGCATCGTCGCCGTTTAATTCGAACTTCTTTTACCGAGTTTTTTTGCCTGGACCTTAACCATCTAAATCGAAAATCTGTCACACGATAGGCGCATCACACTCCTCGTACCACCCGAAAAAACAGAATGAAGAACCAATAGCGGGCGGGCTCTCCTTTTTGTTAAGCCTTCCCCTTCGCCTTCATACTTGCTCAAACTCTGGCGCGAGAGGCGGCAGATACCCTCTGCTTCCCAATGACCTTTGAGAGATTTTTACCTGAAATGACAGCATTAAACTGTTTTTCAAGCATTGCGATTTGTTTTTTCAACTCAACAGATCGGCGGAGTTGTTCCAATGATAATTTTTGAGCGCGTGCCATAATTTTCCTGATTCTTCACCAAATAATGCAGCATCCTATGCAGAGGCAGGACAATTTTTTCAACGAACCCCTGCAACGTTTGTCAGATGTGCTTCAGATATTATACGTGGCATTTGTATCAAATCTTTCAATATATTTTGCTTTTTATAAAACCGTGTAATTAAACCGATGCTTGTTTGTAATCACTCGGGTACCATTCGTATTTTGGCATCAAATAGCGAATACTTGCCGAGACTGGCAAGCAATGCTTGGCGCTGGCTCTTATCTCGATACGCTTGAAAAGCGGTGCCAACGAGGCCGTTGTCGAAATTCACAGTTGGTAAACCACACACGGCAATCATCCCCGCAAGACTGCGAGCCGTGAAAGCGCCGCGGCTGAAGCCGAAAACGAAAACATCATCCCCTTCCTCGTACACATGGGCGATTTTTGTATATCCATCCTTGATTTTCTGAAAAAGGCCGTCCCCGAATGCTCCACCCAAAAATTTGTCAATTGGATTGCCGTCTGAGCCGACCCCGTCGTCATAATACGGCACTTGGCTTGAGGTGGTTGAAAGGGATTTATATAGCTTGTACACATTTGTTTCATTCTGTTTTGTGTCCCAAGTGCCATCCGCGCAGAAGATTATCCGTTTGCTCATGGTTTTCTCGTTGTTAAAGGTTTGTTTGAGTATGTGTGGTGTTCATTTTGTCAGTGCGGATACCGACAATAAACAGGACAGCAGCGGGTGATAGCTTCCATAACTTCTGGAATTGGGGAGAATCTCACCAAACAAGAATCATCAAGGAAGTTATCGCCAAATGTTTTTAAGATTATCCAGCTATTAAAATTGCTCAACATATTATTTGGGGCAGCTCAATCCCTTAAAAAGGAGTTTAATTTAGACGATGTTTTTGTGATTCGCAAGCCGCTACGACCTGGAATTAAAAGCGAGATGCATTTGACAAATGGGGATGGTGTCATCCGAATGGCTAAAGTCTCTGGAATCGCTGAGAAATTAAGGCAAGATGCGAATCTTTTCCCACCGTTTTTTGTTTTCTGTTTTAAAGAGCAGAATTCAGACCACAAAATAGACCAAATGAAGCATTTTTTTGGTCAAAAACTTTTCGAACATTACACTCGAACCTTAACAGAAAGAGCAATACATGAGCGCAAAATCAATGGTACACAGGCGTGACTTAGTCAAACTTATATACGCACTGCATACATTCAGCGAAGAAGAACTGACCGAAAAGTTCAGACAAGTCACTCAAGGTGACATGTCCATCGGAGGAAGCCTTACAGTCAAACACTATCTTTATGATTTGACGCAAATTGGAAGCCTTCGATATGAATACGGTCGATATTCAGTAGCCTGAACCGAGCAATCCCAACGCAATGCGTTGGGATTTTTTATTTCTTCAGGGTGGCCTGTGCGACGTGCTGGCGGCCGCCTACCTGTCCGTAGGAATTGCAAGCTTCTTGTATCTCCACCCGGCACCAGATTTGCCGGGACCCCGTCTGGCCAATAATTCATGTTCCTACCCCTTTTGGTGGCAAACCATACGTCTCAAATTTAATGTTGCGTACCCGTTCCTCCACCCTTTATACTCCCGTTGACCCCAAATCGTGACCGCACCGGGTGGCACCAAAGTTCGTTTATCACAGCCCTAACGACAACGCTATGGGGATCTTAACGCAACCCAACATTGCGAAAGGTAAAATATGTCAGACAACGCACCTGTCGAACCGCAGCCGGAAGCTGTGGTTAATAATCCGCCGTCCCAAAATGAAAACCAAAGCGTAAGCCTCAATGTGTCCCAGGCTGTCAATGTCTGCGCTGCCGGGTTGCTCGGCTGTTTCTTCCTGCCGTGGATCAACTTCTTTCTTGGCAAACCATCAGGCTTCGATTTCGCCAAGGAAGGCGGGAAATGGCTGCTGTTCTCGGCCATTCCCATTTTCTGCATCCTCACCATTATTGCGGGGATAACAAAACAAAGCCAGAGGGTCATCGCCCGAACCACCGGCGAACTGCCCTTTCTGATTTTGGGATATGCCCTGTATCAAATGGGCAGGGACACACTGCGCATCATTGAATTTGGCGGCTGGGCCAGCCTCGCTCTTGGTCTGACATTGTTCTTCCTATCGCGGCGGCTGAAATAACGGAGGAATATATGGAAAAGACGCTATGGGAATCAACCAAACAGTTCTTCTCACCAAAAGAACAAGTTCACAAGCACTGGTACACTCCGGTGGACAATTTCGAGTTTGCCAGCTTGGACTTTTACCAGCGGATCGAAAAGGAATTGACAGCGCGAAAAGTCCCCGGCCTCTCCATGTCGCGCCCAGAACTCAGCGAAGGCGGGTTGCTTTCCGACAAACGAGTGTATTTGCGACTGAAGCGCGTACGGCTTGTGTTTGACATTTGCGCCGCGCCGTTTGGCACGAGCTACTTCTTTTCATTCCGTTTCGTCGAATTACCGCTTGGCATGAAGCCATGGGAACTTGTGATTGTCCTTGTTGGCCTTAACACCATTTTTAGCATTTTAATTTGGTTGTTAGGAATAATTAACGGGATCAGTGCCATGATTTTCCTTTTGTGCATAGGCAACCAGATCATCGAAGAACACCTGAAAAGCCACAAACGGCCCGGCAGGCGTCCTGTCCAATTGTTCGGCAGCCTCACCTTTTGCGCCTGCGGTCAAAAAATGTATGTCTTTGCCAATTCCCCCAAATATATTTGCCGAAAATGTCGCAACAAAATCCCGGTGGTGGACTTGGAGGCAATTTTCCACGAGGAAGTGAAAGCATTCTTTGCCGAGCCAAAACTCATCGCAAGCCATTTGCAACATGCGACAAAGAACCTTTCTGAAAAGCAAACCCTGCTTGTGGCCCACGAACGTGAAATCGGCAAAGTCCGGGAGGAAATGACCCGCACCCACCGCCTTTACTTGGACGGCCAAATCACCCCCCAAGGCTTCGGCCAGTTTTATAAACCAGCGGAGGAACGGTTGAACCAACTGACCGAGGAGCTTCCAAGGCTTCAAGCCGAGGTTGACTTCCTCAAGGTGAACCAGCTTTCAGCCGACGACATCCTCCATGAAGCCAATACCCTCCATGCCCGCTGGCCTTCCCTGCCATTGGACGACAAGCGTAAAATCGCCGAAAGCCTCGTTGAAAAGATAACCATCGGCGACAAACAAATTGACATAACCTTCTCGTATCTCCCATCTTCTGAGGAACTGTGTAAAAACCAACAGGGGTTAAGGTTAGGATGAGGGCGAACTCTCTCCGCGCAGCGCTAACTTGTCTAATCGTAATTTAGACTCTCTAATTTCCAGACTTGATTACCTCCGGCTACCCGCTAAATTACCCGCCTGATGAATGCATTCTTAGCGATTTTTGTTTGGTTGGTGATGGCTGCGATCTTGGTGACCGGCGTTGTTTTGGCCGTCGTTAAAGGCAGCCTGGTGGTTCTCATTATCGGCATGATCGCCTTTATTTTAGCCGTGGCCAAAATCGGCTGCTTAAGCCATTGAGCCTCTCCCGCGCTATTTCCCTTCTGCTGGTGTTGACCGGCGCTTTTTTTGCCCGGGCCGATGGCTTTGGCATCCTCGGCAAAGGCGACGGCTATCGCGGCGTTTGGTACATGAACCAGCCGTCCGGCGACGAATATAAATACAAATACAGCGGCGGCTTCGCCACTTATCCGCAACAGCAGGTTCCCATCGCGATCTATTGCAAAGAAGTCAATAAAACCTTCTTCTGCTACGGCGGCACCACCGCCACCAACGACTCGGACAAGCAGGAATTGTTGCACATGGTTTCGTACTTCGACCACGCCACCGGCATGGTTCCGCGTCCCACCATCCTCCTCAATAAACACACCAGCGACGCTCACGAAAACCCCACCATCGCGATAGATGATTCCGGTTACATCTGGATTTTTTCCTCCACTCACGGCGCGGGCCGCAACACCTCTTACATCCATCGCAGCACCAAACCATATTCCATCGAAGACTTCGTCCGGGTCGCCGTCACGAATTTTTCCTATGCGGAACCGTGGTACTTGCCGACCAAAGGCTTTCTGTTTTTGCACACCCATTACATCAAGGGCGAACGGAATTTATTCTGGCAAACCAGCGCAGACGGTTTGAACTGGGACCCGGCGCATCATTTGGCCCACATCGAAATGGGCGATTACCAGGTTAGTTGGCGCGACGGCACGCGCCTTGCCACGGCGTTTGATTTTCATCCGCGTCCGATAGGGCTGAATGGCCGCGCCAATGTCTATTACCTCGAAACCAGTGACGTCGGAAAAACCTGGACCACGGCGGATGGAACTCCCGTCACGCTGCCCTTGACCAAAACCAATAATCCCGCGCTGATCTATGATTCGCGCAAAGAAGGCAAACTGGCTTACCTCAAAGACATCGCCTACGACGCGCAACACCATCCGGTCATCCTGTTCCTCATCAGCAAAGGTTACGCCTCCGGCCCGAAGAACGGCCCGCGCCAATGGAAGACGGCGCGTTGGGATGGCAAGCAATGGGTGTTCAAAGATTTCACCACCTCGGACAGTAATTACGATCACGGTTCGCTTTACATCGAGGCGGATGGAACGTGGCGGGTGATTGCGCCGACCGACGCAGGTCCGCAACCGTACAATCCCGGCGGCGAAATGGTGATGTGGACGAGCAACGACGAAGGCACCACCTGGAAGGCTGTCAAACAATTGACCCACGACAGCAAATTGAATCACACCTACGCCCGCAAACCGGTCAACGCCAACCCGGAATTCTACTCTCTCTGGGCCGACGGCAACGCCCGCCAGCCCTCCATGTCCAGCATCTACTTCACCGATCAAAAGGGAACCCACGTCTGGCGGTTGCCGACGAAGATGACCGAAGATTTCGCGAAGCCTGAAATCGCCTGGTGATTTTACTTATTTGGCTGCGGCGTATAGCGCAGATACGGTTTGATCGTGCGCGAACCTTTCGGGAACAACTTTGGCACATCCACGTCTTTCACCGCCGGAGAAATGATGCAATCCTGCCCGTCCTGCCAGTTGGCCGGGGTTGCGACCTTATGATTGACGGTCAATTGCAGCGAATCAATCACCCGGAGCAATTCGGGAAAATTGCGGCCGGTGGAAGCGGGGTAGGTCAGCGTCAATTTGATCTTCTTGTCCGGTCCGATGATGAAGACCGAGCGCACGGTGAAGGTGTCATCCGCTTTCGGATGGATCATGTCATAGAGGCCGGCCACCGTCCGTTGCGGATCGGCGATGATCGGGAAATTCATCTGCGTGTTCTGCGTTTCGTTGATGTCGCTGAGCCAGCCGTGATGCGAAGCAATCGGGTCCACGCTGACGGCAATGACTTTGACATTGCGTTTGTCGAAATCGCTTTTCATCTTGGCGACGGTGCCCAGTTCGGTGGTGCAGACCGGGGTGAAATCTTTGGGATGGGAGAAGAGAATGCCCCAACTGGAGCCAAGCCACTGATGGAAATCAATTTTGCCTTCTGTGGTTTCCGCCGAAAAATTCGGCGCATCATCGCCTAAACGGAGTGCCATAAATTATATATCAGTTAATTGTTTATCCCCGGATTTCTTCCGGGGCCGCATACATTACAAGAAGAGCCGCCCGTTCGACAAGTTGGAACTTTTTGGTTCATGGCAGCAAAATAATCTTCCCATAAGCCCCTGATTTCAAAACGGCTTCGTGGGCTTTGGCGGCTTCGGCCAGGGGGAATTGCTGGCTGATCACGGGATTGAGGGTGCCGTTTTCCAAGCCGGCGAGAATTCCGGCATGGATGGCGGTTTTTTCTTTTTCGGAAGAATTGGCCAGCATCATCCCGCGGATATCGACATCGCGCTTCATGGCGTCGCGAGCGTCTATCTCCACTTTGCCGCGACTGCCGATGACGATGATGCGACCGTTCATGGCCGCGATGGTCAGGTCTTTGCCCAGGTTCACGTTGGACAACATTTCCAGGATGATGTCCACGCCGTGACCGTGGGTGGCCATCATGATGTCGGCGAGGTAATCGGGTTTGGTGTGGTCGAAAACAAAATGAGCGCCGGATTGTTTGGCGAGTTCCGCGCCTTTGGCGGTGCCGACGGTGCCGATGACGGTCAGGCCGGCGGCGCGCGCCAGTTGGACGGCGGCGGTGCCAACGCCACCGCTGGCGCCGTGGACGAGGACGGTTTCTCCGGCTTTGCCTTGCGCTCGTTGAAACAAGGCGCGATAGGCGGTGCCGTACGGGACATTCAAGGCCGCGCCTTGCGGGAAGGAAATTTTTTCCGGCAACAGGTGAACATCGGCGGCTTCGCACAAAACGAATTCGGCGTAGGAACCGGTCACCGTGTCGCTGGTATAAACGCGGTCGCCGATCTGGCAATTGGCCACGGCGTTGCCGATCGCGAGGACTTCGCCGGCGCAATCTTTGCCCGGGGTGTTGGGCAGGGGAAGTTTGGGATTGGAACCGGAGCGCAGATAGGTTTCCACCGGGTTGACGCCGATGGCGCGGGCGCGGATGAGCACCTGATTCAGGCCGGGCATCGGGTTCGGCACTTCCTCATATTTTAAAACTTCCGGGCCGCCGAATTTATGAACACAGATCGCTTTCATGGTTTAATCTTCATTGCTTTGGTCATTTCCGCCACCAGTTCATCGCTGGTCCATTGACTGTTGGGAATGATTTTTTGGACGCGACCGTTCGGATCGATCACGACGGTGCGGAGATTATGGCTGATGGTCGCGCCTTCGTGCCAGAATTTTTCCCCGAAGTGGTCGGACAGCATGGTGATTTCGGCGGGATCGCCGGTGAGAAAGCTCCATTGGGCCGGATGGTAATGTTCCATTTTGGCGTAGGCCTTGAGTTTTTTCGGCGTGTCGTTTTCCGGGTCGAAGGAAACGGAAAGAAGGTGCCAATTTTTTCCAGCATCGGGCCGGGCGCTGAGTTTGGCGGCGGTCTCGGCAAAATTACTGGACATGCGCGGGCAAAAATTCGGGAACGGACAACTGGTAAAAAAGAAGGTGATGGCCACGGCTTTGCCTTTGAAATCGCTTAGGCTCACGGCGCGGCCGAGTTCATTGGTGAAATGGTGATCGGGCAAAACATCGCCCGGTTCGAGTTCTTCCACCACCGGCACCATGCGGACGGAGGAGCGCGAAGGGATTTCCTGCGGCGACTGGTTCAGTTTGGCGATGTGATCAATCCAACCTTCGGTGGCGTTGACGATCATGCAGAAGGAAATGGCGTCGCCGGGTTTCAGACCGCGCAATTCATTGGTGTTCTTGACGTCGAAGGGCATGGTCATGGCCTTCATGTAATTGGGGATGTCCTCGTGTTTGATGACGACGGTTTTGCCATCGGCGGGCAGTTCCTGGACGACGCCTTTGACCTGAAAAGTTTTCTGGCTCTCGGCTGCTTGACATGAGGTCAGCAGGAGAAGAGAAAGGCAAAATAAAATTAAACGGGACCCGAACATGGGGAAAAGGTTAAAGGCTTCCGCCTTCGCAGGCAAGGCTTCGGCGGACGAGAAATAATTTTTCCGGCGTCACCTTGTTTTAGCTTGTTTTGGTTTGTTCCACCTTGTTTTGCCTTGTCGTGGCTTGTTTTTTGGTGGGTTTTTTGGCCCGCGAAAAACGCGAAAAGGCGCGAAAGAAGCGGGGAGAGCCGGGCGTTGGTAAATTGGCCGGGCACGGGCGTCAGTAATGAAGATGTTTCGTTCATGGGGGGAGTTTGGCAGGAAATCGGAAGGTTGTCGTGTACATGGTGGACACTATGCGCTTATTTCTCACCGTTCTCTTAATTTTTCAACCCGGTGGATCCTCCTACGCCTGGCCTACGGAGGACGGGCACTATTCCCATATTTCTCACCATTCACATCCAGAGAATTGCTTTTTTGCGCTGACGCGGTAATAAACAAGGCGATGGCCAGTAAGAGATTATTTATCAGCGACGCTGTTTGTGTGTTTCCGGTTGGCCATAATCATAATTCGATCAATGCCTTCACCTCGCTGTTTACCCCGCATTTTGAAAAAATCATCCCGTTGGTTTCACGGGAAATGCCACGGAATCTGGCCGTGCCGCCGCATACGGATTACGCCTACGAATACTTGTATGAAACCCATTTCATGCTGCCGCATTGGAATAATCATCCGCTGGCCCGGAAATATCGGCACGACTGGCGCTGGTGCCGAAACCAGTTCCGGCGCGCGGTCAAGCGATGGACTGGTCTCCCGTTGTTGACTGATTCGTTCCTGGTCCGGGCGGCGGCGGATTGGAAACGCATCATCCGTCGGCATCAGATCAACGGATCGGACGCGATTTTTTTCCCGAACGCCGATTATTATGCGGTGCGCGGGCTGTTCGTCGCCTTGGCTTCCATCCCGCCGGCGGAATGGCCGCGCCTGCATCTGCGGCTGATCAATGTCATGGAACACGCCTGCTGGTTCCGATGGGATCCGGCAGTCAATGATATTTACAACGACTTGCGGTCAATCGGAACGCTCGGGCAAAGGATTTTTGTCTCGGGCGAAGTCTCGCCCTACGCGCGGGTCGTGGCGCAAGCACTTTCCGGTGAAGTGGCGACTTTGGATTTTCCCATGATGGCTGGACCGGTGCCATTGCCTCTGTCCCGTCCGTTTGTGGTTGGAGTGGTTGGCTCGGGGCGGGCGGACAAGGGATATTATCGGCTGGCCGGGATCATCGAGCTTTACAACCAAATGGCTGGCGCGAAAAACACCTTGTTCCGGATTCAGGGGATTGATCCTTTGGATAAAGACGCGCCACCCGGCTACGCGGAGCGCTTAAAGAGCCTGCCCAATGTGGAACTTTTGCCTCGCGCCCAGACGTATGAGCAAATGAAAGAGCAATACGCCCGCGCACATGTATTGCTGCTGCCGTATGATGCGAAAGTTTACCAGTTGCGGGGCTCGGCAGTGCTGGCTGAAGCGATCGGCTGTGGCCGCCTGGTCGTGGCCTCGGCGCAAACCGGATTTGCACCCTCGATCCAGGCGTTGGGCAATGGTCTGCTGTGCGAGACGGATGCGGACTTTGCGCGAGCCCTTGCGAGCTATGCAGCGGCCACGCCTGAGGCGCTGGAAAAAATCACCAATGCTGCCAAAAAAACTTTTGCGCAGAATTTTGCTGAGGCCTTCATGCGAGTTTGCCGCCAGCTTCAGGGGGAAAGTTAAACTGCGAGACGAACCGTCCTCCTTCGCCAAGGCTACGGAGGAGGGCTCGAACGGGAAAAGGCAAAATCATAAGAATGTGAGCCAACATGAAAGGCAAAATAATTAATGGCAAAATGATTCATAGCGAAAAATTGGACACGAAAAAACACAAAAAATAATGACGGATGGGCAGAAAGGTTGCAGCATACGCTTTAATCATGAAACGAATTCTTTTTCTCTTATTTGTTTTTTCTCTTGCGACTCAGGCGGCGGTGAAGCGCACGGAGGATGTGATTTATGGACGGAAGTTTGGGACGGCTTTGACGCTGGATGTTTTTACGCCGGACAAACCGAATGGGGCGGCGATTTTTTACATGGTCAGCGGCGGGTTTTTCTCGGAACACAGTCACATCAATCCTCCGTTCTACCAGCCTTTGCTGGATCATGGTTATACGGTGTTTGCGGTGGTGCATGGGTCGCAGCCGAAGTTTATCGTGCCGGAGATCGAGGAAGATATTCATCGGGCGATCCGGTTTGTCCGGCATAATGCGGCGAAGTTCGGCGTGGACCCGAAGCGTTTCGGCATTAGTGGTGGCAGCGCGGGCGGGCATTTGTCCTTGACGATGGGGACGCAGGGCGGGCCCGGTAAAGCGGATGCGAAGGACCCGATTGATCGGGAAAGCAGCGCGGTGCAGTGTGTGGCGTGTTTTTATCCGCCGACGGATTTTCTGAACTGGAGCGGGGCAGGGGATGATGCGGTCGGTTATGGAACGACGATCAAGTTTCAACCGGCTTTTGGGTCGGAGGCGTTGACGGCGGAAGGGCGGCAGCGGTTGGGCAAAATGATTTCGCCGATTTTATTTGTGACCTCAAACATGGCGCCGACGCTGGTGATGCACGGGGATTCGGACAAGATGGTGCCGATCTATCAGGCGAAGGTTTTTGAGAAGAAGTGCCAGAAGGTTCACGCGCCGTATAAGTTGATCATCAAACCCGGCGCGGATCATGGATGGCCGGGGATGGAAAAGGACATGGAGGTTTTTGCGCAGTGGTTTGATGAGCATTTGGGGAAGTGAGGGGAAGTGGGGAGTGCAGAGTGAGGGCCGGAGTGTGCGGGTTAATTTTGATGGTTTTATTCCGGCCACGCGCTGCGAGTCACAGACTCGCGCTCCGATGGATTTCGGCGCTCCTAAGACAATGGAAAAGTCAGCCGTGTTCTCACGAACACGGCCACGGCCAGGATGGAGCTATTCCAAAGGATATAAATCGAGGCGGCGGAAGAAGACTTCGGCACCTTCGGATTGGAGCAGGATTTTTCCCATGGATGGGGTGCAGTCGGTCCCGCTTAAGGTCAGATGGCCGTTGACTTTGATGCTGACTTTGTCGTGGTCGCAGATCAGTTCGATGGTGTTCCATTGGCCGTGCGGTTTTTCGATTTCATGCGGGCCGCGGAAACCTTTTTCGTCGCGCCAGGGGTTGCGGCCGGGACGGTCGAAGCGGGCGATGTTTGGGCCTTTGCGGACTCCGTCCACGGTGAGGTAAGCGCCGTTGACGACAAGGATGTCGCCGGTGCCGCCCTCAATCATCTGGCACTCGATGGATTTGGGCCAGACGCCGTCTTGGCCGACGAAGTGGACGAGGACGCCGCTGTCGCGGGCTTTATCGGCACGGTCGCCCCAGGTTTTTTCACCCCATTTGAATTCGGCGAGGAGTTTGTAGTTGGAAAAATTGGTTTGTTTGGTCGCGGCGTATCCGTAGTGCTGGCCGCTGATGTGCAACTGGCCGTCCTCCCAGGTGAAGACGTGGTCGGGATCGTTGTTGACTGTGCCGCCTTTGAGGAAGGTGTAGAAATTATCGGGTTGGAGGAGGTGGACGACTTTGGATTCGTCGGGGGCCTGGGAGGCGCAACCCGCGAACAGGGCGAGGGCGGCGAGTCCGATGAGAAACGATTTCATAATGGGTAGTAGAGTGGGTGAGAGAAAATCGGGCAAGGAGAAAGGTTGGATTTCCAGCGGAGCGCGCCTCTGTGAGG
>CAIYOY010000027.1 GCA_903927905.1 uncultured Verrucomicrobiales bacterium
CCGGCGGCGCGGGCGATTTCAGCGCGGGTCACGTCGGGTTTGAGCGTCGGTTCGCCGAGGGTGCCGACATCAATGATGAGGGTCTGGTGTCCGCGCTGTTGGATCTGCCGGGCGACGAACGCGTGTTCTTCGCCCTTGGTGTCCATCGTGCCGAGAATTGCAATGGTTGCCATAGGAATGGCGGATGTTATATGCGGATTTTTCCGACGAGGCGAAACAAAAGAAAAAGTTAGAGCCAACTCACGTTGGCTGCTACGAAGTTTATTTAGGGCCAGCGCAAACGAAAATAGGCGGTGGCGGCGGTGGTGTTATTGGTGACTACGTATTGGTTGCCGACGATGACGACGGGTGTGGTCACAGCGGTCCACAAATTGGAGCTCGGCATGTTGGCGACGGTTTCGAGGGTGAAGCCGAGAGAGTTGGTCGGCCAGGAAAGGACGATTTTTCCACCGGCATGAGAGGCGGTGAGAAGCGGACTTGACGGAGCGCCGGGCGGGGTGACGCTGGCCCAGGAGGCGCCGATGCGGAGTTCATCCATGATGACCACGGGTTGAGTTGACAGGGCGTCGCGGAGCAGGAAGCTGGCGATTTGACTGGCGGAAATGTCGGTGCCGGCGGCGGCGGTGAGGGTCGCGGTTGGGACATTGGCCACGCCGAAGGTGGCGGGATCGGGATTGATCCACAGGGCTGAAGAGTCGTCGGTGGTGGTCGCAGTGTTGATGGTGTAACTGGCCACGAGGAACAGTGTTTCGCTGGTGGAATGGACGGTGGTGTCCCAGACAATATTTCCTGCGACTCCATCGGCTTTGTTCAGGCCGAGGTTATAGCCGGAGCCGGAAAGGCGGACATAAAGCCGTGCGCCATAAACGCCCGGTTGCCCAGTTTGCGACCCGGTCGAATTGTTGAACCCAGCCAGTGTGACCCCGGTGGTTGGCAGACTGGCGAGATTACTGATGCGCAACAGGCAGGAATAATAGAGTGTGCCGCTGGCATAGGTTGTGCCGACATTGATGCGTGCGGCTGGTCCGGCTGGGGTGGTGTTGCCGTAGGTGATGCTGTTGCCCGAAGACAGAGCCAGTCCGGCAAGGCTCAGGCTCCCAGAGGAGATCACCGGCTGTGGGCCGGTGTTTGTAGTGCCAGCGACATACCAAGTTGAATGTTGCGCGTTGGTTTGTCCGGTCACATTCGCTCCGGGCGTGTAGGTGGTTCCGCCGCTGGCACTCGCATCGGCGAATGGCTCATAAACGAGAGGGTCAGGAACTTTTACGGTCAGGAGAGCGTTGGAACTGACGAGGATTCCTGCGGCGTTGCTTAATTGGACACTGTAATTGCCGCCGTTCAACGGGCCGACATTGGTGAGCATCAGGGAAGACGCGGTCGCACCGGAGATATTCGCTCCTTTGAAACGCCATTGATAGCTGGTCGGTGCGGTGCCGGTTTTGAATACGACAAACGCGGCGGTGCTGCCCGGCGGCAAGATGGCTCCCTGCGGTTGGAGAGCGATGCCGGGCGCGGTGATCGGGCTGAGCGTGGGCAGGGGATTGGTCGCATAGGTGTCTTCGAAATGAACCATTTCGTTGGAAGAAACATTCAGGGTGTCGCCGCCCCACGAGTAACCGATGAAGCCGGGATAACCGATGTTCAACAACGCTTGATCGCGCGTGATGATGGCGTGATCCCAGTCGTTCGACGAAACCCCGGACCGGCCAAAGCCCGAGCCGGAAGTATTGTTGGAAAAATGTTCCCCGAGGATGAGTTTGGCTGTGGCCACGCCGCGCGCGTTGTAGGCGGTGATGGACGCCTGGTATTGGCTTTGACACCAGTTGGTTGAAAAATTGTTGGCCAGAATTTCTTCGCCGCTCAGATAATTTTCGATGCCGATGTAGGAATCGGCGGCCAGCGTTTGCCAGTCGGAATTATTATTTCCCGGCGCGGCGAACGGCGCGTAGGTGATGACATTATAGCCGTAAGTCACGTGCAGTGCGTGGGCCACGTCGCAAACCCAGGTGCGATAGGACTGGCTGGCGGGCCAAGTGCCGGAGGAAATTTCGTTCAGCACGATCCAATTCGGGCGCGGTCCGGTGTTGGTGAACAGATTTTCGGAATTCGACTCAATGGCGGCGGCTTCGGTCAGGGCGGGAAGGTTGGTGGTGTAGTCGGCGTTGAAATTGTTGTAATAGATGGCCAGCGCGTTGCCGTTGGTGGCGAGATCGGCGCGATGCCCGTCGTCGCCCATCGCGAGGTAATGGCCGTTGGTCGTGGGAAAATTCAGGTGGGCGAAATGGCCTTCGCATAGCATCTGGCCGGAGTTGGTGCAATTGCAGCACAAGGTCACGACATCAAAACGCAAATCTGGAGCGGCTTGCGCGGTGAAAGCGGCGACAATTAGCAACATCCTTAACCATGCCTTACTAAACGAACAGAGAAACACTGAATTAAGATACGCTGGAGCGGACCTTCTGTCGAGTTGTTCCCATGATCCAGCCTAAAATCTGCCGGGCTGAATCAGTTGCGCTGCCCAAAATGTTGTGGTCGGCCAAAAAAATCTTTTCCCCGGCCAGGGTTGGGCAATTTTTCCGCAGCCATGGCTGCACGAGATACCAGGGAACGATTGGATCAATCGAACCGCTCAAATAATAAAGGGGGCAGGATATTTTTCGCGCCGTCTCCCGAGGATCATTTTTAGCAATGAGTTGCAGGCGGTGCCGGAATGTTTCGCGGTTTGCATTCCATTGTCGCTGGAGCATTTCTTCGGCGTCGTCGGCAGCGACACCGCGAAAACGTTGTGAATAAGCGCGGTGAAGTTTTAGAAACCAATGCCAAAACCAAACCGGCACCAGCAGGCACAGGAACCGGGCGAGGTGCACCAACGGCATGATGGGATAACGCACAAATCCTCCCGCCAAAATAATCCCTTCGGTGTGAAAGGTTTGATCCGGCATTTCCTGCAAGGCCCAAAGAATTTGCGAGCCGAACGATTCTCCCAAGAGCCAGCCGGAGGTGATATTGTTTTCTTTCAAGGCGCGAGCGATGCCTTCCGCATGTGGCTTTAACGTCCAACCCGGCTTTCTTGGATAAGCAAATTCTACCAGACGGACTTGCCCCATCATTTTCCTGCGGAATGGCCCGCAGAGTGTCCAATCGCCATGCAATCCCGGCAGATAAATCAGAGTGGGATGGGTGGCGTCACCGTGGATTCGGATTTCCAATGAATCTTCGGCCTTCAAGCGATGAGTTTTTGCAGCTCGCGATGGTTGGTTTTTCCGGTCCCCAGCATCGGGATGTATTTGACATATTTTATTTCGCGCGGGACGGAAAGATTGCTCAAGCCCTTGGTTTTTAGAACGGCGCGGATTTCGTCCATTTGCAATTTGGGCTCGTTGGTGACGGCGAGAAGCATTTCACCGCGTCCCGGATCGGGCAACGTCAGGATGGCGATCTGGCAGCGCAAACCATATTGCGGGAATCCGCCGGCCAGGGCTTCTTCCACGGCGGTCAGGCTGACCATTTCACCGCTGACTTTGGCGAAGCGTTTTAGACGGCCAAGGATATAGACGTAGCCGTCTTCGTCCACTCGCGCGATGTCGCCGGTGTCATACCAGCCGTCGCCTTCTTGAAATTTCGCATTGGCCTCGACATTCAAATAGCCGCGCATGATGTTCGGTCCGCGAACCCAGAGGCGTCCGCCTTCGGTCACACCTTCGACTGATTCGATTTTGTGTTCCATGCCGGGCATGAAGCGTCCGACGGAGCCGAAGTTGGGATGAATCAATGTATTGACGGTGACGCACGGACTGCACTCGGTTGCGCCGTAGCCTTCGAGGATGCGCACGCCAAAGCGGCGCGACCAATTGTTGGCCGTGGCTTCCTGAAGTTTTTCGGCGGCGGCGAAGAGGTAGCGCAATGACCGGAAATCATACGATCGGGCCTTGCGGGCGTAGCCGTTGAGGAAGGTGTTGGTGCCGAAAAATACCGTGCAATCCAAATCGTAGAACAGCGCGGGGATAACGCGGTAATGCAGCGGGGACGGATAAAGAAAAGTATAGATGCCGCGCACGAGTGGCAGTAGTAAGCCGACGGTCAAACCGAAACTGTGAAAGAGGGGCAGGGGATTGAAGATGCGGTCTTTGTCGGTCAAATCCATCACGCTGAGCATCTGGCGGATGTTGCTCATCAGATTGGCGTGGGTCAGTGCGACGGTTTTGGGGACGCCTTCGGAGCCGCTGGTGAAAAGAATTACAGCAGTGGTTGATTGTGGATTGCGGATTTCAGATTGCGGAATAGAAGACAGGGTCAGCATGGCGCTTAGATTTTGCCACCAGCCGATTTTGGCTTTGATGTCTTCCAGGAAAATAAATTCGATGCCGGCATCTTTCATGGGCTGCACATTCAGTTTGGCCCGTTCCAGAAATAGTTTTGAGGTGATGATTTGTTTGACTCCGGCGATATTGGCGCAGGCCAGCATGGTCGGGATGCCGGTTGAAAAATTGAAGATCGCCGGGGACTTGCCAGCGGCCCAGAGGCTGAGCAGCGTGATGGGAAAGGCGTTGGTCGTCGGCAACAAAATACCGACGTGCGGGGCGTTCCCGAGGCATCCGTGCCATTGGTTGGTCATGACTTTGACGCCGGTCAGCAGTTCGCGATAGGAAAGTTGTTTATAGGTAGCGTCCTGCATGGCCACTGATCCCATGCGCTGCCGGGCAGACTGAATGACTGCCTCCAGCACGTTATCTGGTGCGGCGGCCAGTTCCACTTGGAACTGTTGCGTGACCATCGTGTCGTAGAGCCAGCGCGTTAATTTTTCCCGGGCCACGGTGGTGCTGACATCGCCGAGCTTCGGCGGAGTGATGAGTTCGCTGAAATGTGCCGTGATGCGCGGGAATAGCCGTCGCTGATTCGGATTGGGCGAAGTCGGCAGATGATGTGCGCCGCGCAAATAGCAGGTGATGGCTTTGGCGTTGGTCTTGAAAAGGAGGAAGCCGGTGCCATCAAACAACTTCATCAAAGATCCCGTGCGCGAGAGCCGTCCTTCTGGAAAAATCACCAGCTTGCCACCGCCCTGCAAATACTCCGCCATGTGTTTGACGGCGTAGGGCGAATCGATCTCGACCGGAAAGGTGAGCCGGTTGACCATGATGAACCGGTGCAAAAAACTGACCTGAGCCGCCTGCTTCGAGGTGACAAATTTCCACTTCTCATCGAGGCAGACCGCCACAAAAAGCCAGTCAAACCAGGACACATGATTCGGCAGTAACATGACCGGCCCCGGCGTCTGCAAGACTTCCTCGTTGAAGGCGCGAAAGCCAAAGAGCAACCGGAGGATGAAGCGCAGAAAAATTTTCACATTCTTCGCAACGGCACATTTAGCCGCGGTGAGCCGGAGTTGACAGGCTTGCCCGGTTTAAAGCCCCCGATGGCTGTCATGATGAACAATAGCGCGGTGACGAGGACGCAAATTGGAGCCAGCAAGCGATCGAGTGGAAGATGGCCTTTTGCCGGGAGGGTGAGTTCGGCGGACACCATCCATCGTTGTCCGGGATATGGTGCTGAAGCTACCACTGTTCCGCCGTACGCGATCAGTTGCGAAATGCCGGAACTGCATATTCGGACGATGGGCACGCCAAATTCTGCTGCGCGCATGGGCGCGATGCGACTATGCAATTTATGTTCGTGCTCGCCCCATTCCTCGGTGTCCATCGTCGGGAAGATAAGAGCCTGCGCTCCCTGTCGGATCAATTCATCCGTGACCCGGCGATAGCTGGCATCGTAACAAAGGCCCAAGCCGATTTTGCCCCAGGGCGAATCCCAAAGTTTTTGTTCCTTCGCGGGCAAGCCGTCTTTCATGAACTGCACGGGCACGCTTTTCACCTGTTGAAAAACGACCGTGCCATTCGTGTCCACCACATAAGCCGTGTTGTAAAACTGATTTCCCGGCGCGGGATCTTTGCCACCGGCGATCAAATATTTCCGATGCGCGCGGCACCATTTTTTCACCAGATCAGGAATTGGGCCGTCGAAGGTGAATTCACTCAACACCAGCAAATCAGCCTGCGGAAATTTTTGGGTCACCTGATCCAGCGTCAGCACGACTTCCGCCGGGTTGGGAAATTCCATTTGCACTCCGGCCACGCGTAATTTTTTTGCGCCCGTGGCAGGGGCCGGATAAAACAGATTAATGAGCAAAGCGATGACGAGAACCGCCAAAAGGGCCGAGAACTTAAAGGCCCAATAACCGAGACCTCTCATCTTCGTGGGCTTGAGATAAAGATTTATCACGACGGCCACCGCGCAAAATCCGATGCCATACACGCCAAACTCCGCCAACACCGGCAAGTCGTGCGAAAATGAAAACGCGTAACCGATATTGAGCCAGGTGAACTTGAGGTAATACAGTTCGCTACGAAAATATTCCAACCCTGTCCATAAAAACGGAATCGCCAGGGCGAATCCAAGTCCACCAAAACGCAACAAGCATCCCCGCGCCAAAACCACAAACAGCGCCAGCCAGAAGGCCAGCACACACCAAAGCGCGATCGCGCCGAATTGGAATAGTTTCCAGAAGAACAACAGTTGCGGCGCGTAAATCAACAGGCCGACCACCAAACCGAAATAAAACGCTTTCCGCCCGGAATCAGCGCGAGCCAAGGGCAGGAGGCAACCCATAAAAACCAGGATCAGCCAGCACCATTTTGGCCCGGCATAAGCCAGATGGAACGAGGCCACCGCACCCGCCGCCAGCAGCAGCATGGCTTTCGTGGTCAATGAATTGGCCCGCCAAAGCGTCATGGGACTTTTCCTTCCGTTCGCGGTGAAAATTTAAGTTGATAGGCGATCAGTGCCACCAGCGCGCCGAGTCCGACATAGACGCCGGACGCGCTTAGTTTCACCTGGATCGCTCCCAGGACATATAATGCACCCATGATCATGGCAATGTTCTCGACAAAATTTTGCGTGGCAATGGCCTTGCCCAGTTTGTCCTGATGACACTCTGCTTGCAATGCCGCATTCAACGGCACGAGGAAAAGTCCGGCGCTTACTCCGACCACTTCCAAAACGACCAGCACCAGTGAAAGATGATGGATCAATCCGAGCAACAACACCAAGCCGGCCATGATCATGCCGTAAATCCGCGTGCGGCCAAGGTCGCCTACTTTATGCAGATGTCCCGCCAACATGCTGCCGACCATCACGCCCAAACCCATGCACAACCCAAACAGCGCCACCTGTGTGTTGTCTTCCAATCCCAAAACCTGCAAACCCCATGGCAAAAAATTCATTTTCAACACCGCGCCGCACGACCAGAACAGGACTGTGCCAGATAAAATCCGCGCGAGGCGTCCCGAGGAAAGCATCACTTTGAAGTTGGCGAAGAACTCCGGGTAACTCGCCCGCAAGGTCACTTCCCGATGTTCCGGCGTCCGCGTCATGAAAAAATTCAAGGACAGCGACCCGGCAAAGATGGCAAACGTAACCGCATAACAAACCGGCACCGGCATGGTGTCAATCAGACGCGCGCCGACGAACGGCCCGATCAGAATCGCGATCAGGGTGAGCAGCTCGACCGTTCCGTTGGCCTTGACCAGACGATCCTTCGGCAATATTTCCGGCAAAATTCCATACTTTGCCGGCGAGTAGAGGCAGGCGCCGATCCCGACCACAAAATACCCGATGCCCTGCCAATACGCGCCATACCAGACGCTCGTTCCCGCCAGCGCACAACCACCGAGCTTGATGGCGTTGCCACCGAGCAGCCACCGGGATTTGGGAAACCGGTCATTCACATAACCGGCCAGCGGCGCGAAGAAAATGTAGGGGATGAACAACAGTCCGGTGTAAACCGCATTCAGTGTCCGGGCGAGGTCTTCGGAAATCTGCCCATGCTTCTGCTGCAAGCCGAGTTGCCCGACGATGATCGCCAAAATCACATTGTCGCCAAACGCGCTCAAAAACTGGCTGGCGAGGAGCAGGGGATAATTGCGGCTTTTTGTCATTCGTTCATTCGCGCCAGATCAATCAGGCTGGGCCAGGACGTAAGCGTAGCCGGGCTGAAATTCAACGAGTCGGCGGAGCAGCACCGGGGCGAAGGGCAGAACGTGTTCCAACCGGTTTGACTTGGCTCGCAGGACGACGATGGCAAATGGCAGTTCCCGGATTTTATTTTGGTGTGGCAGATTTTTATCCATTGTCAGAAAAAGATCGAACTGGCCGGAATCGGCAATGAGACGGAGAAGTTTGCCGTTGCTGATGCTGGCCCAACCCGCTTGCGGCACGGTTTTGGCATTATGGCCCACCAGTTTTGCGGCCAAAATTTTCGGCAAACATTCGTCCAGCAGGATGCGCATTTAGACGGGCTGGAGGGATTTTTCCAGAAGGGCGCTGGATTCTTCCAAATAAGCCACGGCTTGTGCTCGGGAAACCGTGGGGAATTGCTCCAAAAAAATATCCAAGGTGTCGCCGCCTTCAATGTAGTCAATAAGTGTACGGACCGGAACACGTGTCCCCGCAAAGCAGGGTGTGCCGCTCATGATCTCCGGATCAATCTTCACAACGGAGCGTTTCTTCATGCGCTTAATAAACCCCATTTTCTGCCGAATGACAATGCCACAATTTTCTTGATTTTTGGATATTGAACGATGGAATTTTCCATCCCTTTTGTAATTCCCATCCAGTCTCATTCCGCTACCCTTGCCCGCGTGAATCACGATTTCATCCCGTATCTTCCCTGGCTGGGCGGCTTGTTGGGCCTTCTCTGCCTCTGGGCGGCTTTGCGCTCGGCCCGCAAGCAACGATTGATTGATGATTTGCCCACTTCCAAAACCACTGGCGTCTTCATCGGTCTTGTCGAATTAAAAGGTACTGCCGAATCCGAACAACCTTTCACCAGTTTTTTGGCTGAACAACCGTGCGTTTATTATTCCTGGAGCGTGCAGGAACAATGGTCGCGCACTGTGACCGAAACCTACACGGACAATGACGGGCGAGCCCAAACCAGGACCCGCACCGAAAGCGGTTGGACCACGGTGGCCGAGGGCGGCGAAAGCCAGTTGTTTTATTTACAAGACGATTGCGGAGTTATCTTGCTTCGACCGGAAGGGGCCAAACTTGAGACGCAAACTATTTTCAGTGAAACCTGCACCCCGCTCAACGCTCTTTATTATGGTAAAGGCCCGTCGGGAGCGGTCATGAATTCTGATTTGATCCGGCGTTTCACCGAGGAAGCCATCGTGCTTCATGCGCCGTTGTATGTTATCGGTCAGGCGCGTGAGCGTCAGGACATCGTCGCGCCGGAGATTGCGGCTGACAAATCCGCGCCGCTTTTTCTCATCTCCACGCGTTCGGAAAAAGAGGTCAGTTCCAGTTACGGCTGGGGTGAATGGGGTTGGGGATTTTTTGGGCTGATCCTTTCGCTGGCGGGAATTTTTCTTTTTGAGAAGCAGAATTTATCCGGAGAAAACTGGATCATCGTTGCGCTGGTTGGTGTCGGGTATCTGATGATCGCGGCGTTGGGCTGGGTCTGGATGGTCTATAACAGCGTGGTGGATCTGCGCCAGCGCGTGCGTCAGGCATGGTCGCAGGTGGATGTGCAACTCAAGCGTCGCCATGATCTTATTCCCAACCTCGTGCAAACGATTCAAGGCCTGCGCGATTACGAGAAAAATTTGCAGACCGAACTGGCCGGATTGCGGACGGAATTGACCGCCACCGGCCCGGGGCAACCGGGGCCGGATTTTCATTCGTGCGCCCGCACTTTGATTGCCGTGGCCGAGCGATATCCGGAGTTGAAAACGCAGGAATCATTTTTAAATTTACAGAACAATTTGAGTGACACGGAACAGCGCATCGCGCTGGCGCGCGGTTATTTCAATGATATTGCAACCTATTACAACACGCGGTTGGAGATCGTGCCGGATCGTTTTGTCGCCGGGTTGCTGGCGATGAAACCGGAAGCGTTGATGACGGTGGATGGTTTTGAGCGGGCACCGGTGGAAGTTTCGCTGGCTTGATCGCAATGCTATTGTTGCAAAAGGGTGGTGCCGGATGCATCGCGCACTTCCCAGCCGGTGTTTCCCGGCAGCAAGGTCAACGCCCCGGTTTCGCGACCATAAAGCACTGGCAGACCTCGTCGTGCCAGACGTGCGCGCAAATGATCCGATGCCCGGCGGAGCGCAGGGTATTCGGAATCCACCACGATGATCAGCTTTGGGCGAACTAAATCGAGGAGATCATCGCTCAACGGTTCGTCGCTGATCGGCAGACCGCCGATGACGATGTCCGCGCGTAAATCAGGATGGCGTTGAATCAAAGCGTTCTGCCCAAGACGGCCGAGGTCGGAGAGGAAGAGCAGCGAGCAACCATTGATTTCGCGTCGCAGGACGAGAGCCTTGTCATCCGCCTTGGTAAAATCTTCGTACGATTCTGGATGGAGAACTTGCCAGCCTTGACAGGTGTCGCCATTGCCCAATTTTTCCCAACGTTTGGAAGTTTCCAATTCCGCCAGGATGCGTTTCCAGGCGGGAGCGCGACCCTGGGCGAAGCTGGTGTAAATATGGCGCGTGGTAAAGTTGTTCAGAATAAATTCGGCGCCATCCACGTGCTGTTGATGACCGACGGTCAGGCAAAGATTATCGAGGCGATTCAGACCCTGGGCGTGGAGAAACGGTTTGAGCACGTGATCGGCGGACTGGGCATCACCGCAGTCAATCAACCAGTCTTTGCCGGTTCCCTGGCCTGGGACGAACATCGCCGAAGCGCCGCGCAACGGCAGCACATAAACGCGGGCGATTTGTTTCTCCATTTTCCATTGCACAATCCACAGGACGCCGAGCAATCCGATGGCGGATAAAATAAACATTTTATACCTGGCGCGAAAAATCCAACCGGTGAGCAGAGTCAGCAGCGGCAAATAGAAAAGTCCGATGGTGACGAGAGTCGGTGATTGGACATAAATATAACCGGGCGACCAATGACCAAACCAGCGGCTGACGGCAATAATAGTTTTCATCCAAAACCAGGTGGAATGATTAAGGATTTCCGAAACCATCGGCAGCCACGCGCCGAACAGCAGGCTGCCCATTCCGCCGATCACCGCCAGCAGGGTGAGCGGCACGACCAGCAGATTCGCCGGAGTGCTGATGGGCGTGAATAGATTAAAATAATACGCGCACAACGGAATGGAACCCAACCACGACGCCAATGACATGGCAAATAATGCGAGGATATAACGGCTCGTTTTCTCCAGCCAATTAGGCAGTCGTGGTTTGAGTTCACGCGGGAGATAAGGATCGGTGCCGAAAAATAGTTGTTCAAACCAATGGTTGAACACCGGCAGTAATAATCCGATGCAGACCACCACAAAAAATGACATTTGAAAACCGGGCTGAAAAATTTGTTGCGGATCCCACAGAAGAATGATGAAGGCCGCAGTAAAGAGTGAATTCAAAAGATTGGATGGCCGATGAACCGCCCAGCCGAAGATCACGACGCTCATCATCACCGAGGCGCGGACGGCGGAGGCTGGCCAGCCCGTCAGCCCCGTGTAAAACCAAAGCAATGGACTAACGATCAGCCCGCAGTATTCCCGGCGCAGTCGGCACAAGCGGAAAAATCCCAGACCAATGCTGGCGATCATCCCAATCCTCAACCCATCCACTGCAAATATATGAAAAGTTCCGGCCCGAATGAAAGGTTCCTCAATTTCTTCCGTCATCGGCGCCTTCCAGTCAAGCAACAAAGTCCAGGTCAGACGTAATGCTTCGTCCTCTTGCGGAAGGCCGAGGGCTAAAGTTTTTTTGGCCCAACTAAAAAATCTATCGGCGAGGGGAGGGGATTGGGTTGACAATACTTGCCAGTCTTTTTCCGCCGAAGCCTGCAATTGAAAATAAACTCCTTTGCGCTGATAGTAACTGCGGGGATCGAATAAGCCCTCGGCCAGCGGCCCTTGAATCGGTCGCAGGATTCCGGTAACCGCCACTTTCTGTCCCGCGAAAATATTTGAGGCTAATGTTCCGGGCGTGGTGACGATGACTTGGCCAAAAGCGGGCAATTGATTGGTGCCGAGTTCCAAACTTTCGGCCGCCAGAAATGCGGAGGAACGCCACAGCTCCTTTTCGCCTTGGGCAAAAATTCGCTGGGTGGGCGAGGCCAGCAGCGTGCCTTGGAGCCGGACTAATGTGGGCTGAGTCCCGGCCAGAGTACGCAGATCATTCGGCGAGATGATGGCGGTGTGGCAGACCATGTTGGTCCAGCCGGCGAGAAATAAGAACAGCTTCAGCAAATGGACTCGGACCTTGGGCCAATAGAGGGCGGCTCCCGCCGTCGCCAGCGTGGCGGCGAACATGAGGGGGAGGGGAAGCAGCACGTAATCACCCAGCAGAATCCCGCCGAGATAAAGCAACGCTACGATCAGCAGCGGTTGTTTCATGCCATTAATTTTTTCGCCGCAATTTCAGGCTCCGAAAAAGCGCCAGACCGAATGCGGCCCCGCTGCTGTCAATCAATACATCGCGCACCGAGGCTTCCCGTCCCTTGACGAAGGATTGATGAAACTCATCACTGGCCGCATAAAGCGCACACAGCGCGAGGGCGAGGAAAAATTGTCTGGGCGGTCCCGCGCCCTCTGCCCGCAAGGCCCGCCACATCAGAAAACCGAGCACCGTGTATTCGACAAAATGGGCTGTCTTACGCACGCCATAATGAATGGGGTCGTGCAGATGTTTTGGGACATGAAGAAAATTTAAGATTGGCCCGATGATGCGGGAGGTGTTTTGCGGCGTCCCGGCGCTGGTGGAAGCGCCGAAAATGACCAGCATCCAAAGCACTACTGGCAGCCAAAATTTTAAAAAACGACCGGACACCCCTGAAAAAAACAGCCAGACTATAAAGAAAGCAAGCACTTCTCGGCCCTTCTTTTCCTTTGCGCCTTTCTGTGTTTTGCGCGAAAATCCGCACATGAGTATTGCTGTTAGTGAAACGTTGCCCGATGCCCAAGGCCATTTTGGCCAGTATGGAGGTCGTTATGTCCCGGAAACATTGATGTACCCGTTGCAGCAATTGGAGGCGGAATATTTCCGCGCGCAACACGATCCCGAGTTTCAAGCCGAGCTGACGTATTATCTGCGTCAATTCGTCGGCCGTCCCACTCCGCTTTATCTGGCCGAACGGCTGACCCGCGAATTGGGCGGCGCAAAAATTTATCTCAAGCGCGAAGACCTGAATCATACCGGGGCGCACAAGATCAATAACGCCATGGGCCAGATTCTTTTGGCCAAGCGCATGGGGAAAACCCGCATCATCGCCGAAACCGGCGCGGGTCAGCACGGTGTGGCCACGGCCACGGTTGCGGCGATGTTTGGTTTGAAGTGTGTCATATACATGGGCCAGGTGGATTGCGAGCGTCAGGCGCTGAATGTTTATCGCATGAAAATGTTGGGCGCAGAAGTGGTTTCGGTCACCGCCGGCCAAAAGACTTTGAAAGAAGCAGTCAACGAAGCGATGCGCGATTGGGTCACGAATGTCCGGGGTACGCATTACATTCTCGGTACGGCTTATGGTGCTCATCCTTACCCGGTGATGGTGCGGAATTTTCAGCGCATCATCGGCGACGAAGCGCGCCGGCAGATTCTCGAACAAGAAGAGCGCTTGCCCAATCTGTTGATCGCCTGCGTCGGCGGCGGTTCTAATGCTATCGGACTTTTCTATCCCTTCCTCGGAGATGAAGGGGTGAAGATGCTCGGCGTGGAAGCGGGCGGGGAAGGGATCATCCCCGAACGTCATGCCGCCAGATTTCAAGGCGGTTCGCTCGGAGTGTTACAGGGAACGCGTTCCTATATTTTACAGGATGAAAACGGCCAGATTCAATTGACTCACAGTGTTTCCGCCGGGCTCGATTACGCGGCCGTGGGACCGGAACACGCCTGGTTGCGCGATGAGGGGCGTGTGGAATATGGTTACGCCACCGACGATCAAGCGCTCAACGCCTTCACCAAGCTGGCGCGATTGGAAGGCATCATTCCCGCGCTGGAATCCGCCCACGCCGTCGCCGCCGTCATTGACCGCGCGCCGAAAATGTCGAAGGACGATCTGATCATCGTGAACCTGTCCGGTCGCGGTGACAAGGACGTGGCCCAGGCCGCGCAAAAGCTGGGACTGAAATTGCCGGTTTAAATAAAATTTGTTTGCCGGAAGCGGTTCAGAACGTTCGCGGTGATTTGCTGGGCGCGTTTATCCGGGCCTTGCGGTGAGGTATAAACCGAGGGGCGCACATAACCCGGCGGGGCGCTCAAGCCATCGGCCCACCAGCAAGTAGCAGCATTGAAAACCTGGTTGCCATTCGGTCCCGGATAAATCGTCGCGGTGTAAATTCCCTGGCCGTCCTTGCCTTTGGTGCCGTTTTGCGTTGTCCCGGTGGCGAGGATTTCCAGGCCGGGAATTTTCGCGGGATCGCCGTGCCATTCCCAGCCGACCAATCCCGGAATGCCTTCGCCGCGCTTCATACCGGTGTTTTCAAATATCCAATGCCCGGGCAGTGAGCAGATCCAGTCCGCGCCACCGGTGATGGGCGACACGCTTCTGGCCCCGATGAGTTCGTTGGCGCTCGGGCTGATGTGCGGCAAAAGGCCCATCGCGGGAAAGCGCTTGATCTCGGCATCGTCGCGCGGACCGTAAAAATCAGTGCGTGAAAAAATCCGATTCGCCACGCCGGAAGAACTAGGTCTTGGGTCTATGCGACCGCAACAGGTGTCGCCGGAGAAAAAGCCGATGTTCAATCCTTGGGCGATGGCCCATTGCAGATTGTTGAACATCTCGATGGAATAATATTCATCGTGGCCGATGGAGATGAAGGCCTTGCCCCGCAACAACCCGTGCGGATCGGCGTGGGTGTCCAGATTGGAAATGTAGCTGACATCGTAACCGTGTTCTTCCATCCAATACACAAACGGAAATTCCCAGAGAAAAAATTCGCCCGACCCGGTGGACAACGGCGCGTTCAAGATCTGGCAATATTTTCCGTAAGGCCGGTCGAAGCTCACATCCACATGCGGCCCCCAATACCAGGTGTCATGGCCGTTGTCGTAAAGGGAGAACTGGTTGGGCCAGCGATTGTAGGCCTGCCAGGTGGTGTCGGAACATTGAAAGAGAAAATCGACGTGGCGATGATCGCGCACGATGAAGATCACGTAGCTTTGCCAGCCGCCCTGTTCCGCCGTCAGTTTGCCCAGATAAACTCCGCTCGGCCAATCCTGTGGAATTTTGATGCTGGCGGAAGGTTCCCAGCGACATTCGCGCAGACGATTCGGCCCGATCTCGGGTTCACGTTGCACCACGCCTTTGAGCGGGCCAATGCTGTGCATTTGACGTCCCCCGGCTCCACCGTAAAAACCCATGCGAAAGATATCAATGGTGAATTGGGAGGCGGGATTGGTGCTGACAAAAATGTCCAGCTTCTCTCCGGCTGCCACACTGGTTTGGGAGCAATAACCTTCAACCCACGGGCAACGGTATTTTGTCTTCGGATCAATCTTGGTCTTTTGCAACATCCAATCACGCGTGCCGGGCCGTTGATTTTCGCGCCGGATCAGGTCGCTGCCTTCGCCGGTTGCCGGGGCGATGCATCCGGTCAGGGCCGCCGCCGCACTGAGACCGGCGATGCCTTTGATCGCCTCGCGACGCGAAATGGAATTATGTTTTTGTCGGCTCATTTGCTTTCTTTAATAATCGGTGAATATTACGGTCATGCGAGCTTATTTGAAATCATCCTCCAACTGTATCACTCTTTTGACGCTGACGCTGATGCTGTTTACCGCCGGGTGCGAAATGCCGGCGGTCGGCACGTCCGGCAGCAGCGTTGGAGGTTACGTCCACGTTCTCGGCGAACTCCGGGCCGAACAACGCGAGGACATGGATAAACTTTTTACGGCCGTCGAAACCGCTGCCGACGAATTGCAGTATAAGGTTTCCGAACGAACCAAGGACCCGATTGAATCCCGCATCGTCGGCGAAGACGCCACCGGGCGAAAAATCAAGATCGTGATGGAGAACACCAACCCGGATCGGATCGAACTGCGCATCCGTGTCGGCGGGGGTGATAAAGAAACCTCCATCATGATTCTGGAAAAGATCAGGTCGCACTTGTAAACTGCGGGACTAACCCTCACCCCGGCCCTCTCCCATCCGATGGGAGAGGGAGAATTATATCCAGCCATTTGAAAAATCGCGCGATGGATTATACCAAAGGCGAGATTGGCAGACGGGCGATTTGTCGGTATTATCTTCCCCTGATGGCCGATATTGTCCTGACAACGCTTAATGCCAAGTATATTCATGCCGCCTTCGGCTTGCGCTACTTGCTGGCCAATATGGGCGCGTTGCAGACTCAAACTTGCCTCATTGAATTCGATATTAATCAGCGGCCGATTGATATCGTCGAAACCATTCTCGCGCAAAATCCCAAAATCGTCGGCATCGGGGTTTACATCTGGAATGTGACGGAAGCGACGGAAGTCGTGTCGGCGCTGAAACGGATTCGGCCTGAGATCATTGTGGTGCTGGGCGGGCCGGAAGTCAGTTTTGAAGTGGATCAACAGGAGATCGTTCGCTTGGCGGATTATGTCATCACTGGCGAAGCGGATCTGAAATTTGCCGAAGTCTGCGGCCAATTAATGCGCGGAGAAAAGCCGGCCATGAAAATTCTGGCGGCGGAATTGCCCGACCTCACCAAACTTGTTCTCCCGTATCACTTGTATGACGACCAAGATGTCGCTCATCGCGTGATCTATGTGGAGGCCTCGCGCGGGTGTCCGTTTACCTGTGAGTTTTGTTTGTCCTCGCTGGATGTGCCGGTGCGACAAGTGCCGCTGCCGGACATGCTGGCAGCGATGCAGAAGCTGTATGATCGCGGCGTGCAACAATTCAAATTCGTTGATCGCACGTTCAATCTGAACATCGCCACCAGCAAGGCGATCCTGGAATTTTTTCTGGAACGGATGCGGCCCGGGTTGTTCGTCCATTTTGAAATGATTCCCGACCGGTTGCCCGAGGCGTTGCGCGAGGTGATCGCTAAATTCCCAGCGGGCGCGTTGCAGTTTGAAGTTGGCATCCAGACTTTCGACGATGCGGTTTCCAAAAACATCAGCCGCCGTCAGGATTACACGCGGATGGCGGATAATTTCCAGTTTCTGCGCACCAAGACCGGCGTTCACATTCACGCTGATCTTATTGTCGGTTTGCCTGGTGAAACGATGGAATCTTTCGCGTCGGGTTTTGATCGTCTGGTGGCGATGGCGCCGCAGGAAATTCAGGTCGGCATTTTGAAACGTCTGCGCGGCACGCCGATCGTGCGGCATGATCTGATGTGGCAGATGCGTTACAACGCGCACCCGCCCTATGAGATCTTGCAGAACAAGCTGCTCGATTTTCCGACGATGCAAAAGATGCGTCGCTTTGCTCGTTATTGGGATCTGGTGGCGAACAGCGGAAATTTTGTCGAGACCACGCCGTTGCTTTGGCATGGCGGAAAATCGCCCTTTGCCGGGGTGATGGATTTCAGCCAGTGGGTCTATGGAAAAATCGGCCGGCAACACAGCATCGCTTTGGCGAATCTCGCCGAATTGCTTTTCCGCTATTTGACTGAGGAAATCAAATTGCCGACGGATGAAGTAGCGCAGACGATTTGGCGAGATTGGCAACGGGGTGGTCGGCATGAAAAACCGGCGTTCCTGTCCGATTTTATTGGGAACGAAGAGGTGCAAATGGCGCGTCGTCGCTCGATTGCGCCGAGAAGGCAGGGTCGGCATTTGGAAGGCGTGGTCCATTAAGAAGAAAGAATGGAACCAGAGATGAGAACCTAGAAGACCAACATCCATGTTCCAAATCCCATAAGTGCTTTTAAAGCGAGAGTTGTTTTTAAGAAGAGGTTATGTTCGATAACGAGGTAATTGCCACGAGGTCAAGAAGAAAAGTGAATTATGGGCTTGTAAAAGCTTCTGATTTGTCAGAAAAACAGCGTGTATTTCTGACCAAATGAAACCGATAAAAATAGCGCAAAACGTTGATGCAAAGGTTTTAAGCAGGGTTTACGGGCTTAGGAGGGGTTCGGTCTTTGCCACAACTCGTTTTTTGGATCTTGGCGGTCGAGCCGCAATCGACAAGGCTCTCTCCCGTTTGGCTCAGCGCGGCATCATCCGGCGGCTGGCTAGGGGGCTTTATGACTATCCAAAAACGCATCCCCGGCTGGGTCTGTTGGCACCGTCTGCCGATATAATCGCGGATGCCCTGGTCCACCAGGAAAAGGCGCCGCTCCAGCCGTCTGGCGCTTATGCAGCCAATCTGATCGGCTTATCAGAACAGGTTCCGATGAAAGTGGTTTTCCTGACCACCGGCACGCCGCGCCGTGTGCGGGTGGGCAGGCAGGAAATCATTTTGAAGCGAACCACCCCCCGCCAGATGGCGACGGCGGGCCGAGTCAGCGGGTTAGTGATTCAGGCCTTGCGTTATTTGGGTCAAAGGCAGGTAGATACAAAATCATTGTCATCCTTGCGCAGCCGCCTCAATGTTCAGGACAGGCTGCAATTGATGCGGGACGCGCGGATGGCTCCGGCGTGGATCGCAAGGCATTTGCGCGAACTGGCCAAAGAATAAAATGGAACGAGTCATTGCCGTGCCCGCCGAAGAAAGAAGGCTGTTGTTTGAACAGACGGCGGCGAAGCTTGGCTTGACCGCGCGCAGTGTGGAAAAGGATTTTTGGGTCTGCTGGACGCTGAGAGAATTATTCGGCCTGGCGGATTGGGGACCTCATCTGACCTTCAAAGGCGGAACTTCACTTTCAAAAGGCTGGAAACTCATCGACCGTTTTTCCGAGGATATTGACGTGGTCATTGAGCGGGCCTTTCTCGGTTATGGCGGAGATGATTTATCCTCGGGCCGGGTCAGCAAGCTGCGCAAGAAATGCCGAAAGGTGATTCATGAAGGATTAATGCCAGCCCTGACGCAGCGGTTGACGAGTTTGCTAGGTTCTACTGGATCGTGGCAATTGAGGCTGGCTACAGTGGAGGAGGATCATGATCAGCAGACCTTGTTCTTTGATTATCCGTCGGTTTTACCTGCGGGCGACTCTTATTTGACGCGCTATGTGAAAATTGAATTGGGCGCCCGTTCGGACACAGAACCGTCGGAGACTCCGGAGATAAAGCCTTACGTGGCTGAAGTGTTTCCTGACTTAACCGGCTCATGTTCTTTTCCCGTGCACACGGTGGCGGCGCGCCGGACATTTTGGGAAAAGGCGATGCTGTTGCACGAACTGACTTTTCAACCTGCCAGCAAGCCGCACAGGGCTCGCTTGGCCAGGCATTATTACGACCTTTGGTGTCTGATTAAGAAAGGTGTGGCCGCGCAAGCTGTTCAGGATAACGGTCTATTTGAACGCGTGGCGCAACACCGCGAGGTGTTTTTTCAACTGAAAGAAGTTGATTACACCACCTTGAGAAAAGGCACGTTACGATTATTGCCGACATCGGAACAGTTGGCGGACTGGCGCAACGACTATAATGCGATGCAAACTGACATGTTCATCGGAACTCCGCCGTCGTTTGACGAGGTGCTGGCCGTGGTGGGTGCATTTGAACAGGAGTTCAATAAACCCTGAATATGTCAACTTCGCCTTTCTCAAGTTTACCACCCCTCATCATCGCCGCCATTCACGATTACCTTTGCTTTGTGCGGTCACAGGTTTATGCTCTCCAGCGTGTCCTCTCTCAACTGATCCTGAAACAAGGCCACGTATCACAATTTTATGGAAACGATTTTGCCATCCGAGTTTAAGCGTCAAATGGTCCTGATGGTGGACGGCGCGCCGCATGTCGTCGAGGATATGCACACCAGCGGCACGGCCCAGACCCGGCACCGGCTCCACAGTCGCTTGCGTCATCTCACGAATGGTCGCCTGATTGAACGGGTCTTCGCCGAAAACGAGCGCGTGACCGTGGCTCCGTTGGAAACGCGGCGGGTGACGTACAGTTACGCCAAGGGCGATGGACAGGTTTTCATTGATAGCCAAACGTTCGATGAGTTTGAGTTCAGTAACGAGCAGCTCGGCGAGCACCGCTTGTTCCTCAAGGAGAACGAAGAATATAAAGCGCTCTTGCTGGATGGGAAGCAGCTCGGCATCGTGCTGCCGCCGCAAATCTCGTTCGCGGTCGTGGAGACGGCTCCGCCGACCAGTGGCGGCGTGGCGGCATCGTGGAAGGAGGCGAAGTTTGAAACGGGCCTTCAGATCATGGTTCCGCTGTTCATCAGTAATGGGGATGTCATCAAGATCGATACGGCGGAGAAGAAATACCTGGGGAAAGATACGTCTGGGGAATAGGTCTGATTACAACCTGAAGGTTGAACACCAACGGGGACGCGCCGAATCGGAGTTCGGCGCTCCAATTGGGCGCAATATTCCGTTTGCCAAGAGGGCGGTTGATGGCGTAAATTCAGCGGCAGTGAAGCAAAATACGACAACTACTTTTTAGCGTCTGCGGTCAATACCGTGGACGCCAACGCCTCGATTTGTCATTCGAGGCGTTTTTCTTTGTGGAATTACCACAAAACACAATGCAGGAAGCTGCGAAAATAGCAAAATGATTGATGGCAAAATGATAAAGGCCGAGGAATGAGAAAGCAGGAAAGGTTGGCCACAAAAGAACACAGAGAACACAAAAATTTTATGGAAGCAAAACCTGAAGCAGATCGTAAGTCACTGGACGACCGGAATAAAATGACGGAGCTGGAGCGGATTCGCCACTCTGCAGCGCATGTGCTGGCGACCGCCATTCTGCGGCTTTGGCCGGAGGCGCAATTTGCCGCCGGACCGCCGGTGGAAAATGGCTTCTATTATGATGTGGAGTTGTCGCATCGGATTTCGCCGGAAGATTTCGCGAAGATCGAAGAGGAGATGAAGAAGGAGATCAAGGCGAATAATGTTTTTGAGAAGATCATCGTCACGCGCGAACAGGCGATCAAGGATGCGGAGAGCGGGCGGTTGGGTGGTTTGGCGGAACGTCCGGGGAATGCGAGCAAATTTAAGATCGGGAATTTGCAGGATATTCCCGAAGGCGAAGCGATTTCGTATTTCAAGAATGGCGATTTTCTGGATCTTTGCGCGGGGCCGCATGTGATGCGGACGGGGAATATCGGGGCGTTCAAACTCACGCAGGTCGCCAGCGCTTATTACAAGGGGGATGAGAAGAATCCGCAGTTGCAGCGGATTTATGGGACGGCGTTCAAGAACAAGACGCAGTTGGATGAGTATTTCAAGATGCTCGAAGAAGCCAAGCGGCGGGATCATCGGAAGATCGGCGCGGAGATGGGGTTGTTTGCGATTGACACGGAATATGTCGGGCCGGGTATGGCACTTTGGCTGCCGAAGGGTGGCGCGATTCTTGAGGCGCTGGAAACGCTGGCGAAGGAGACGGAGTTTGCGGCAGGTTATGTGCGGGTGAAGACGCCGCATTTGGCGCGGGAGAAGATGTACAAAACTTCAGGGCATCTACCATATTACGCGGATTCAATGTTTCCGGCGATGCATCTTCCTCTTGAAGGCGATGCAAAGACGAAGCGTGAGCAACTCGAGAGTTCTGCTCTAAAGCGCTTCGAAGAGAGTACTGCTAAACTCATTAGTTCCGCAGAAAGTAATATTAAGGGAGAATCTCAAACGGCCGACGTTCGGGCTGCGAGCGAAGAGTTTTTAGCTGCACAAAAAGGGTGGAACACGTTACGTGACGAAAAGGACCCTACTGAAAGCTACTATCTCAAAGCCATGAACTGTCCGCATCACCACCGCATTTTTGCGGCGGAACCGCACAGTTACCGCGATTTGCCGTTGCGGCTGGCGGAGTATGGGACTTGTTATCGTTACGAGCAGTCTGGCGAACTTTTCGGATTGATGCGGGTGCGTTCGATGAATATGAACGATGCGCATATTTATTGCACGGAGGAGCAGTTCGCCTCGGAGTTCAATGCGGTCAATGAAATGTATCTGAAGTATTTCAAAATTTTCGGGATCGAAAAATATGTGATGCGCTTCAGCACTTCCGCGCCGGAAGGCATGGGCAAGAAATACGTCAATGAACCGGAACTGTGGAAAAAGACCGAGGACATGGTGCGGCAGGTATTGATTGACTCGAAGATCAATTATGTGGAGGTGCCGAATGAAGCGGCGTTTTACGGGCCGAAGATTGACGTGCAGGTTTGGAGCGTGATCGGTCGGGAATTTACCTTGGCGACGAATCAGGTGGATTTTGCGGTGCCGGCGAAGTTCGGTCTGACGTATCGCGCCAAGGACAACACGGACAAGACGCCGCTGTGCATTCACCGCGCGCCGCTCGGCACGCATGAACGGTTCATCGGATTTTTGATCGAGCATTATGCGGGGAATTTTCCGCTGTGGCTGGCACCGGATCAGGTGCGCATTTTGACGCTGGGAGATGATGAAAAGCTGCTGGCTTACGCGAAGGAAATTCTGGCGGAGTTGCGCGCAAACATGGTGCGGGCGGAGGGAGATTTTGGGACTGATCCGATCAAGGCGAAGATCGCCGAAGCGGAAAAGGCCAAGGTTCACACGATGCTGGTCATCGGCGGCCGCGACATGGACGCTGGAGCGGTCAGCGTGCGATTGCACGGTAAAGGAAATGTCGGGGCAAAGCCGAAGGCAGAAGCGGTGGCGGAGATTTTGGCGTCAATTAAAGAGCGGAGGGCGTAGCTTGTGGCGTCAGGCGTCTCGCCGACGTAGAGGGTGGCATCTTGCCGCCCGGAAGGAATGTTGGAACTAGCCGAGGGTTTTGGAAGATTTTGATGATTTATTGGCTTGCAACGGTTTCATCCGCCGGGCGGGACGCCCGGCTCTACGGCAGGCAGGATGCCTGCCGCCACATCTGATTGAATCTCGCGGCTTGGTGGTTCGTCCATTCACAGCATCCGAATTTTTTAAACCATTTATGAAGATTTTTCTGTCGTTGGTTGGATTGATGGCGGTTCTGCCGGCCACCCAGGCTGGTTTTAACATCGCCAAGAATGGTCGGGTGGACTGTTTGATCATCCTGCAGGAGGGGGCTACCGATGTGGAAACTAATGCGGTTAAGGAATTGGTTCACTCATTGCGGGAAATAACGGGGTCTAAATTTATCCTGAACGAAACGGTCAGGGATTCGGATAGAGTGATCATCGTCGGGCCGGGGGCGTTGGCCGAGAAATATTTTCCGGAGATAGATCTGGCAAAGTTTGGGCCGGAGGAATTGGTCATGAAGGTGAAGGGAAACAAGTTGCTGCTGGCCGGGGGGCGTCCACGCGGGACGATGTATGCGGTGAATCGGTTTTTGCAGGAACAATGTGGCGTGCGTTGGTGGACGCCTTGGGCCACGAACATTCCTCATCAGGCGACGCTCAAGGTTGGAGATTTGGACATGAAGGAGAAACCGGCTTTCGAGTATCGCGGGCCGTATTGGTATCCGGGGTTTGAGCAGCATTGGAAAGTCCACAATGAGGTGAATAATGAGAATTGGGAGATTCCGAAGGAACTTGGGGGTTGCATTCGTTACGCCGGTTTTTGCCATACTTTTTACCCACTGGTGCCGCCGGAGAAATATTTCAAAGACCACCCTGAATGGTACAGCCTGGTCAAAGGCCAGCGGACGCATGACCGCGCGCAACTCTGCCTGACCAATCCCAAGCTGCGCGATTTCATGGTGGAGCAGGTCAAGGCCCGTCTGCGTTCTGATCCGGGCGCCAAGATCATTTCGGTCACGCAAAATGACAACGATGGCTGGTGCGAATGTCCTGATTGCAAGGCGATGGATGATGCGGAAGGGAGTCATGCGGGGACGATGATTGACTTTGTCAATTATATCGCGGAGAAAATTGAGCCGGAATTTCCCAATATCTGGGTGGACACATTTGCCTATCAATACACGCGTCATCCGCCAAAGACCGTCCGGCCCCGGCCCAATGTCATTGTGCGTCTCTGTTCGATTGAATGTAATTTTCGCGAGCCGTTGGATCATCTGTCGAACGCCGATTTTCTGGCCGATTTGACCGCCTGGTCGAGGATTTGCCAGCACCTTTACATCTGGGATTACACCACGGATTTCAGCCATTATATTTTTCCGCATCCGAATTGGTTTGAATTAGGTGCGAACATCCGCATCTTTCAACGCTTCGGTGTGAAAGGCGTTTTTTCCGAGGGCGCGTATGCCGGGCCTGGATCGGAAATGGCGGAATTGCGCGCCTGGGTTTTGGCCCAACTGATGTGGAACCCGCAACAGGATGACCGGGCGTTGATCCGCGAATTTATCGAAGGCTACTACGGCCAGGCTGCGGCCAAACCGATTTTGGAATATCTGGAATTGTTTCAGCAGGAATCGAAGGGCTATTTCCTCGGGTGTTACTTGCGGAAGGATCCGCCTTATATGCAATTCAAACCGCTGGCCCGCGCCGAATTGCTCTGGCAGGAAGCGGAGCGTGTTTCAGCCGGGGACGCGGAAAAATTGCGGCGCGTTCGCATGGCTCATCTGCCGGTGCGTTTTGCGTGGCTCGCGTCCTGGCGATTGTTGCGCGCCGCGTGTCGGGAGCAAAATGGCTCCTGGCCGCTGGCCAATTCGCGCAAAGCCGTGGCCGATGAATTTGCCGCCGTTTGCGCGGGGCTTCCGGGTAAAGACTGGACGCAGGTAAATGTTTTGAATGAACGCGGGTTGACCGTCGCTGATTTTCTCAAAAAATTTGCGCAAGACACGCCGGAGCTTGATCAACCGCTCCCGCCCAAGCGCCTGGCCAAACCAAAAATTCCGGCGGATCTGTCCCCGGCGCAATGGAAAGAGTGCGTGGATATTCAGGATAATCTCGCGAATATCTATAAACCCGGTGAATTTGCCGAAATCAAATTTGATCCGGCGGCTTCGGATTTTCGTGCCTGTTGGATGCCGGGAACCCATCGGGAATGGGCGTTTCGAATCGCCGGCAAATCACTTCCTTTTCAGGCGCAATCGGGGCAATGGCAGATTTACGTCGTGGCGCGAATTGAAACCGAACCAGGAGCGACGGACGATGGCGGCGCCTTTGAGGCCGGAGTGTGGGACAATGACGGTCATGCTTCGTTGGCCAGTTGTGCGCCGAAGGTCAAAGACATCAAGAACGGCTATCACTCTATATTGGTCGGAGCTGTCGAGACCGGGCCTGATCGTGATATTTGGGTGGCACCCTCAGGTAACAAAGTGGTGAAGGCGATTTATGTGGATCGTGTTTTCCTGAAACCGGTGCCGTAACGTTGTGCAAACGGATTGGTCACCCGGGCTGGTTGGGACGACGCTGAGTTCGTCATTGTTTTGATTTTGCCTGTGATTATATTGGGCGGCACGATTAAACATGAAAATCACCCTTAATTGGCTCAAACAATACGTTGATTTCAACTATACGCCCGAGGAATTGACCGAGCGCCTCACGATGCTCGGTCTTGAAGTCGAGGGCGTCCAAAAAATCAGCGGCGAATTTGAAGGCATTGTCGTCGGACAAGTTTTGACCCGCGATAAAGTTGCCGGATCCGACAAATTGTCCGTGTGTCGTGTGGCCGATGGGGCAGGGGAACGGCAGGTCATTTGCGGCGCGCAGAATTATAAAGCTGGCGACAAAGTCCCGTTGATTTTACCGGGGGCCAATCTGCCGATGAAGCCCGGCGATAAGGAGCCATTCACCATCAAGATTCGCAAGGTCATGGGCGTGGAATCGCAGGGGATGCTTTGCTCGCCGCAGGAATTGGGTTTGCCCGATCAGATTGACGGGCTGTTGATCTTGCGCGAGGACGCGAAGGTTGGACAACCGTTTGCCGAGTATCTCGGTCGCGACACCGGCGATGTGGTCTATGATTTGGAAATCACGCCTAATCGTCCTGATTGGAACAGCGTTATTGGTATTGCGCGCGAAATCAGCGCCATCACGGGCAACCCGCTGAAAATGCCGGAAATCGGCGCGTTGAAATCGGAAAAGGCGAGTGAGGAATTGGTGCGGGTGAAAATTGAAGATGCGGAGTTGTGTCCGCGCTATACTGCTCGCCTGGTGCGCGGCGTGAAGATCGGCCCAAGTCCGGATTGGCTCCGTTCCGCTTTGGAAAAAGTCGGGCTGCGCAGTATCAACAACGTGGTGGACGTTTCTAATTTCGTCATGCTGGAAATTGGCCAACCGCTTCATACATTCGATTATCATCTCCTGACTAAATCTGGCTCCAATCCGCCCACCATCGTCGTCCGGCGCGCGGCCGAAGGTGAAAAATTTGTCACCCTTGATGGCAAGGAACACACGCTCACGAACCAGAATCTGCTTATCGCCGACGAAACGAAAGCCGTTGCTTTGGCTGGAGTCATGGGCGGGAAGAACAGTGAGATCAATGCCAACACCGTTGATGTGTTGATCGAGAGCGCCTGTTTCAAACCGCAAAACATCCGTGCCACCTCCAAGAAACTTGAGCTTCGCACTGATTCTTCCTATCGCTTCGAGCGCGGTGCGGACGTCGGCATCTGCGATTGGGCCAGTCGCCGGGCCGCGCAATTGATTTTACAGACTGCCGGTGGGCAAGTCGTTGAACCGAGCATTGACGCTTATCCGAATCCGGCCGCGCCCAAAGAAATCACTTTGCGAGTCAACAAAACTGACGAGTTGCTGGGCATCAGCATTCCGCCCGCGCAACAGAATGATTTTCTTAAACGTCTCGGCCTGGAATCGGTCGGCGAAGGAAATTGGCGCATCCCCAGTTATCGCGTGGATCTGAAGCGTGAAGTGGATCTGATTGAAGAAGTCACCCGGCTTTATGGCATAGATAAAATCCCTTCGACCACGCCGCGCGGCGCGACCGGAACGAATTCCTACGACGCCATCCATGATCAACTGGCCGACGCCCGCCGCATTTTGTCCGGCCATGGCCTGAACGAATCCCAGGGCCAAACCCTCATTTCCGACACCAGCGCCAAACTGGTTTCGTCCTCAGCTCCGTTGTTGCAAAACCCGTTGAGCAGCGACATGAACGTGTTGCGCCCCAGTCTGCTGCCGGGTCTGCTGGATGCTTTGCGTCATAACGTCAGCCGCAAAAATGGCGATGTCGCCTTGTTTGAAATCGGCCGGGTCTTCACCCAGACTGACGGCAAAATCAAGGAGGAACGCCGTCTGGCCATTGCTTTGACTGGTCAGCGCAGCGGCACCTTCTGGAGCGGGCCTGATCGCGATGCCAAGTTTGATGTGTACGATTTGAAAGGCATCCTGGAAGATTTCCTGGAGGAGTTTGGTTTGCGCGGTCAGAGCTATGTCCGCAAACCGGAAGCTGGCTCTCTCTTTCTGGAAGCCGCCGCTGTCCAGTTGGGCAAACAACCTTTTGGCGAGTTCGGCCAGCTTTCTCCGTTGCTGGCAAAGCGTTATGATTTGCGCGATGCCACTTTGCTGGCCGAGTTGAATCTCGACCTCCTCCTGGCGCGGCGCAATCCGTCCCGCTCGTTCAAATCGTTGCCGGCATTTCCTTCCATTCGTCGCGACGTCGCCATGCTGGTGCCGGAAATCACGACGCACGAAGCCGTGTTGTCCGCCGCCAAACAGGCCAAGCCGCAGAATCTGGAAAGCGTCGAACTGTTCGATGTTTTTCGCGGAAAAAATATTCCTGCCGGACAGAAGAGCATGGCTTACGCTTTCACTTATCGGAACGTGGAAAAAACCCTGACCGATGTCGAAGTCAACGCTGCGCATGACAAACTGGTGGAACAATTCAAACAGGCCCTGCAAGCGACCGTCCGCGAAAGTTAAAGCATGGTTTCAATCTCATGATCCAAATGCGCGGAAGAAGCCCAAGGGATTGTTTGTTCTCGGTCCGGTTCTGACCCTTTTAGGCGCGGAAGAAGCGTGCGGAGGTGCCCGACAATCTAAAGGGCGTGTTGCCCAAATCCAAATTTCTGGCGTCCCTCCAGGATGCAGAGATAAAAACGATGCTTTTACCGGGGGTATCGTCGCGCGGCGCTCCTCAACCCCCGGCTTACCTTCTGACAACCCTCCGGGTTGAGGATTTGGGCAACACGCCCTAAAGATTCAACACCAACAAAATGCGGCCCTGAGTTGACCGGCACAAACAATCGCGCGCTTTCGATATTAGGCATTTGTCATTCTTTCGTCATTAGGATTTACTCAGTCGTCATTCAACGATGATTTACCGCGCCCGTATTGTGATGCCTGTTTCGCAGCCGCCCATTGAGGACGGCGCAGTCGTGGTTTCCGGCAACCGCATCACCGCCGTCGCCCCTTGGTCAGAATTGAAAAGTCGTCATGCCAAAGAGGTTAAAGACCTTGGGGACTCCATTCTCCTCCCCGGCCTGGTCAACGCGCATTGTCACTTGGATTACACCGGCATGACCGGGCTTTTGGCCCCGAAACAATTTCCTGATTGGATCAAGGGCCTGCTCGCCCTCAAATCTGCCGCCAGCTATACTGACTACGCCGAGGCCTGGCTGACCGGCGCGAAGATGCTTCTCCGAACCGGCACCACCACCGTGGCCGATATTGAAGCGGTGCCCGAACTTTTGCCGGAGGTATGGTCCTCCACCCCATTGCGGGTGGCTTCATTCCTGGAATTGACCTGTGTCAAAAGCAAGCGGGTGCCGGAAGAAATTTTGCGTGAAGCCAAAACCAAAATGGCCAGTCTCAAACCAAAACGCGGCTTCGTCGGACTTTCCCCGCACGCGCTCTATTCCACCACGCCTGCTTTTTTACAACACGTGGCGCGGCGGAGCGGCAAAACCAGACTGACCATGCACGTGGCCGAATCCCTCGCCGAATTTGACATGTATGCGCACCGGCGCGGCTCGCTCTTCGACTGGCTAAAATCCCAGCGTGACATGGACGATTGCGGCCAGGGAACGCCCGTCAAAGAAATTTATCAGTGCGGATTGCTTGGTGAAAATTTTCTGGCCGTCCATGCCAATTACCTTGAATCGGGCGACATCAAACTTTTGGCCAAAACAAAATCCAGCGTCGTCCATTGCCCGCGCAGTCATGCCTATTTCCGGCACAAAACATTTCCCTACAAAGAACTGGCCGTCGCCGGAGTCAATGTCTGTCTCGGCACCGACAGTCTCGCCAGCATGACAAAAATGTCGCGCGCGCCGCTCGAGCTGAATATGTTCACCGAGATGCGACACTTCGGCAGCCATGTTCCGCCCGACACCATTTTAAAAATGGCCACCATGAACGGCGCTCGCGCCCTCGGTCTGGCCGGACAAATCGGCGAACTTTCTCCCGGGGCATGGGCTGATTTCATCACCGTTCCATTCCACGGCAAAACCAAAGACGCGGTCGCCGCCGTCGTCAATTTCAAAGGCCGCGTGACCCATTCCATCATTGACGGCATCGCTAATGAGCTCGCTTGATCAAGAACTTGATTCCCGCCTGAAGACCTTGGCTGACCAGGGCCTGCG
>CAIYOY010000028.1 GCA_903927905.1 uncultured Verrucomicrobiales bacterium
AAGATCTTATAATTCTCCCGCCTCCTTCGTAGTAAGGTGCTGCGCCTCACAGAGGCGCGCTCCGTCAGAACTGACCATCACTTTTGATCGCACCCTAAAAAAACTCCCCCCTTGTTTTCCTCTGCGATCTCTGCGTTCTTTGCGGTTAACTCCCTCTCACCGGTCAAACAATTCCGGATGAAATTGCGACATGCAATCCGGGCAGATCGAAAAAGTGCAGGCCGCTTCGGAATGTTCGTTGATATAATTTTCCACCAGATGCCAACGACCGGCGTCATCGCGGATTTTTTTGCAGCCTTCGCAAACTGGCAGCAGTCCATGCAGCGTTTTGACCCGGGCCAGTGCCTCGTTCAATTGCTCGATCATTTGCCTCCGTTCGCCTTCAAATTTTTTGCGGTCGGTGATGTCCCGGGCAATGGTCGAGGCGCCGATGATCTGGCCGGCGGCATTTTTAATGGGCGAGACCGTCAAAGACACGTCCAACATCCGGCCATCCTTGTGCTCCCGCACGGTTTCATAACGTTCGATCTTTTCTCCCCGGCTGACCTTTTGAAAGATGGCCCGCAACTCATCGTGACAGACGGCCGGGATGAATTTAAAAATGGAGTGGCTCTTGACCTCGCTGGCGGCATATCCAAAAATCTTTTCCGCCCCGGAATTCCAAGCCATGACAATCCCGTCCAACCGCTGGCCGATGATCGCATCCTCGGAAGAATCCACGATCGAAGCCAGATACCGCCTTTGTTCCAGGACCCGATTGCGTTCCCGCCGATTGGCCGCCTCGCGCAACTCGCGGTCAATGGCCGGCAACAACCGTTTCAGATTGTTCTTCATGACATAATCGTGCGCCCCGGCCCGCATCGCATCCACGGCGATGTCTTCCCCGATCTTTCCGGAAACAATGATAAAGGGCATCTCCAGTCCTTTGCCCCGGATGGTATTCAGCGCTTCCATCCAACTAAAACCGGGCAGTTCATAATCGCAAAGCGCCACATCCCATTCAGCGTTGTTCAACGCCTGAGACAATTGAAAAGCATTGTCCGCGCGTTGATGTATGACCTCATAATGGCTCTGGTTCAAAAAGCGCCAGAGCAACTCGGCGTCCAGCGGCGAGTCTTCGATCAATAACGCGCGCAACGGTTTCTTCCCAACTTTTGGCTCAACATTCATTCTAAATTCCTGATTCTGATAAAACCTAGCACAAGCTGTACCATTACCTTCGCACAAGGGAAATTGCGCGTAAAACCACGCGTACGCGTGATGGTTCCAAACAATCTTCAAAAATCATTGTCTCATTAATAGACGCGCCGGTTAATCAGGTGTGTCGAAATTGACAATTTTAAGGCTGATAACGGACTTGCTCGTTTTTCGGTCCGGGCGCATATTAAAATTTCACCGACCATGCGTTGTCTTGCGTTAATACTGGTTTTACTTGGCTGCACCGAAATCATCCGGGCAGCGGATTCTGCCTTGCCCAAAAAACATTGGGCCTATGTCAAACCAGTCCAACCTCCCCTCCCGGCAGTCAAAAGCAAAAAATGGTGCCGCAACGGCCTGGATTATTTCGTGCTGGCGCGATTGCAAAAAGAGAATTTGCCCCATGCGCCCGAAGCCGACCGCCCCACCCTGCTCCGCCGCGTCTCGCTCGACTTAATCGGCCTGCCTCCAACGATTGAGGAAGTGGAAGCTTTTGTGCATGACAAAAGTCCTGACGCTTACGAAAAGGTCGTGGCCCGATTGCTCGCATCGCCACACTACGGCGAACGCTGGGCTAGGCCCTGGCTCGACTTGGCGCGTTACGCCGACACCAAAGGTTACGAGGCCGATCGCCACCGCAGTATTTGGCCGTATCGAGATTGGGTCATCAATGCGCTCAATCAGGACATGCCGTTCACCGAGTTTACCATCGAGCAAATCGCGGGTGACCTCTTGCCCAAAGCGACTCGCGAACAAAAAGTGGCCACAGGCTTTCATCGCAACACGATGGAGAATGACGAGGGCGGAACGGATGACGAGGAGTTCCGGCATTACGCGATAGTGGACCGGGTCAATACCACGATGTCCACCTGGATGGGGACGACCATGGCCTGCGCCCAGTGTCACAATCACAAATATGATCCGCTCTTGAACAAAGAATATTATCAGCTTTACGCCATTTTCAACCAGACGGCAGACCATGATTCGAGCGATGAAGAACCGGTGTTGAAACTGCCCACGCCCGAGCAGAAAAGAGAATCCGACAAACTTCAGAA
>CAIYOY010000029.1 GCA_903927905.1 uncultured Verrucomicrobiales bacterium
GCCAGTCCTCTGCCGCTTTTTCAATCGGGCCACTTATGATTTATTTGTGGCCGCGTGAAATTCCGCAGTGGCGCGAATGGGATCAAAATTTCGATCGGTGGCGATATGATCCCGCAAACTGGCCGCCTTGGGATTGGCCTTCATTTGCTGTTCATTCAACTGAAACGCCTTTTTCAAGGTCGCCGCCGCATCGGCCGCTTTGCCCTGGACGGCCTGGATGGTGGCCAGATTATACCAGTTTTCCGCCGGTTCCGGGGCCACGCGCACCAGTTTTTGCATGGCCTCTTCTCCTTTGGCATAACGGTTCATCTTCACGTATAACTCGCCGGTCATGAAGAGAATCGTCGGATCGGTTTGCGAGGTGAGGATTTGATTGAGCAATTGATCGGCTTCCTCCATTTTCCCCTGGGTCTGGAGTTGCTGGACCTGGTTGAAAATGGATTGGATGCTGACCGGGCCGCTGGCTTTGCGATTGGCTTCCAATTGGGCGATCAAACTCTGCACCTGGGTATTATAAGGGTCCAGTTTCAAACAAGTATTGGCCAGGAGCAAGGCATCGTCCAAACGACCCACGCCCGGACTGAGCAGCAATTGGACATAACGGAAAAGCGCTTCCGGGCTGTACGGACAAAAGGCAAAGGCCTGTTTGAAGGTGAATTCCGCCTCCTTCAAGACCCGCGCGCGCTCCGCCGGATTCAACTGGTTTTCAAAACGCCATTTGTAAATCCCGCCGATGGAACTGCGCAATTTGGAAAACGCCTTCTGCCCGTTGTCATCCCGGATGAATTTCGGGTCGCCTTTGAAATTGCTGTAATCATGGTGCAGATAAATCTTTTCCGCGAATTTGCAGATGTCCTGGATCGGAGTGTCGTAAGTGATCCAATTGCCGATCATCCGTTCGGAGTATTTGCTCCAGAAGGCGTGATCCCGGTCGATCACATCCTGCGGCATTTCCGCCAGCGGCTGGCGGTGGATCTGCATGATGTTGCCGAACGGCGTCAGGTAGGGATACATCCAGTCGAGCGGGAAACTTTCTTCCACGTAAAACTCGTGGTTCGGGTTTCTGTCAAATATGACCTTGGTCAGCAATCCGTTGATGCTCATCACCGCCACCTGGCCGGAGACTTGCACCCGACCGCCTTCGATATGCACATCTTCACCCGGCTTGATCTGGTGGTTCTCCAGCCGCTTTTGCGCGTCGGCCAGATATTCCTGGAAGCATTGCTGCGATTCTTCCGGCGATGGAGTGTGGATTTCCGTGTCCGGGAAAACCCCGCCCAGCGAGCGTTCGATCTCCGGGTAGGCTTCTTCCAGCATCCGGCGGTTGACGCGAATGGTGGTGTTGGTCGAAGCGGTCGTGGTCAAACCGACGTTTTGCTGCCCGGCCTCGGCGATCAAGATCGGCAATTTGACGTTCTTAAAACGTTCCGGCGAATAAATCGAGCCGCTCTCCAAAATGACGTTGAAATCTTTGGCCAGGGCTTTGGCCACGGCTTTGTCGTCGCCTTTGTTATCAAGCAAAGATTTAGTTTCAGGGGTCAGCTTGTCATAGAGAAATTTCGCCAGCGTGTCCTGCTGGTCGCCCTTGCGCAATTTCGCCGCCAGCGCGGAAACGTTCTTGAAATGGCTTTCGGCAAAGAAGGATGTGGCGGTGCGGCGTTCCTTTTCAATTTTCGCGCCCAAGCCTTCAAAGATGTTATCCAACGGCATCAACCATCCGGTCGGCCCGTGAAACACGGCGGGGATTTTTTCCGGGAGAAAATTCTGGAAGAACGGCGGATCAATCTGCTCGCTCCGGTTGTAATGGGCCCGGATGTAAGAGAGATAGGTATTGTCGGCCAGCGCATTTTGCGTGATCAGATAAACATCGCGCCGGTCGAAGTTATGGTCGCGCCGGCAATCCGCCGGAATGAAACTTTCATCAAAAATCATGTAGGTCGGACAAAAACGGCCCGGGTCGGTTCCGCCGAACAACACGGTGTCGCGGTCCATTTCCGGGTAGGCCAGCCGCGCTTTGGCCGGGTCTTTCATCACTTGCGCGCGCACCGCCGGATCGTAGGAAAAATTCCCATCCGGCCCGACGAACGGCGGCGTGAACATATCGTGCCCGAAGTAGAAACCAAATAGATGATCGCGCTGCTCGTTGTCCGCCCAATGGCTGATGATCATCCCGACCGGCATCAAGGTGAACAGCACCAGAATCACTCCCAGTTTCACCTGTTTGCGGAAGAGGAAAACAACCAAAAGAAAAACCAGGACCAGAGCGCTCACCATCATCGCGCCCCAGATGGGCAACGAACCCAGCCCGCGCTCCACCAAATGCTGCATGGCGTATTGGAACGCATGAACACCGGACAAGGCCCCCGCCGCCCCGGGCACTTCAAACGTGCTTTTGATCGTCTCGGTCAGCGTAAACAACGAGATGGCAAAGGAAACCGCCCCGCCGATCAACACCCAGAAGCGCGTCCGCTCGTAATTCGTCACCAGCCACGCCGCCGTCAACGTCAACCCGTACCCGATCCACATCGCCACCGGCACGTAGGAAGCCGTGAAAAACACTTTGACCAATTGGGCCGTCTGCCGGTCCGGCGAAATGTTCAGCAACACCATCAACAAAAACGCCAAACAAAAATAAATGCCGAACAGTCCGGTCATCCACGCCCGCTCCCGCTTTTGCATGCGGAAGTAGAACAAAAATGGCACCAGCGCCAGCAGCAGGTAAGCGAAACTGAATTCATCCCCGGCCCCGGTGAAATATTGGATGGTCTGGTTCCACAACCGCATCGGATCATGGATGAAATCGGTCGGATGAGTTTTTTCGTATTGTCCGCGGGACAACGCGTGAAAAAATCCTTCCACCGTCCGGGGATAGCCCCAGTTCATCGGCGGATTGGACATGGAGGCCAGGGGCATGTAAAAATAAAAGGCCGCGCCGACGCCGCAGAGCAACGCCATGATCGGGACCGTCCGGCGTTCTTGCAATGGCTTCCAGAAAATATAACCGGCCAAAATAGCCAGGATCGCCAGCACCACCAAAAATGGACTTTTGCAGGCCACCGCGACACCCAACACCCCCGCCGGCAGGATCATGTAGAACACATCAGCCATATCCTCGAACTTGGACCGGATCAGCAGCCAGATCAAAGTCCCGAGAGAGGCGAAACCGACAATTTGAAAAATGACAAAGACCATGTTTGTTTCCCCCGGGCCCGAATCGAATGTTTGGATGAAATGAATCGAACTCAAGAACAACCCCAGGATCCAGCACAAGACATTGATCACCATCAGATCGCGCCCCAGCTTCGCATCCGCCGCGATGATCAACACTTCCACGCCCATCGCCGCCACCACCAGCGTTTGATGGTTTGTCAAACAAATTCCGAATAGAAAAGCCGCCCAATAAAGGAATCGCCGTTGATGCGGCGCATACATCCAGCGCAACAAACAACTCATCATGATGACCATGGACAAGACGCTGAACGGATAGACTTCCACGATCACCGCCTGGCTCCACATGAACCCGTTAAAACCGAGCAACAGCGCCGCCACAAAACCGGACACCATGCACATCGCATTTTCCCAGCGCGGATTGATCCCCTTCAATTCTTCGATGCTCTCGATGATCATGCTGCTCCCGCGCGATACCATCAGCGCCAGGAATCCGCAGGCCAGCGAAGCGGAAAACGCCGAGGCCACGCTCACCCGCCACGCGATATTATGAAACGGCAGGATCTGGGTGAAGAACCAGGTGAACACCGTCCACACCGGATAACCCGGCGGATGCGGCACCCCGGCATAGAACGATCCGACGGCCAATTCACCCGAATCTTCCAGCGTCAAATCCGGCGAGATGGTCAGATAATAACCGATGAACAACACCACGGCCGTGACCAACAGCGTGAACCAATCAATCGGCCGGAACAGGGGCGGAGTGATCAACTGGGGTACGGACGGTGGCTTGGCCCCCTTCGCGGCGGCTGGCGCGGTGGGTTTGGCTGGAGTGGTGGCGGACTTGGCCGGAATGGATGGCATGGACGGAGTCTGTGGATTCATTTCTTAAAAAGTAGGATTAAAATATTAATGGTTGGTGGTCGCCGCATTCCAGGACTCCAAACTGGAGGGTGGCGCGCTGAAATTGGTCACTTTACTGCTGAAGGCATTCGGCCAGACGTTCCACTGCAAATTCACATCGGACCGGCTCAAGACAAATTGCTGCTGCGCATTCGAACCGTTCACCGGAATCATGGCCGCATACGTGGTATTGTCCTTGGCATCGTAAGCCACCACATGCCGGGTCGCCCCACCCCACGCCGCCACCACCGTCAAGACACACGCCGCCACCGGGGTCAGCCAGCTCATCAACTCCGCCCGGCGCCGATAGGAATGCGCCGTCGGTTTCGCGTGCGGAAACAACCGCGTCCGCAGTTCAGCCGGCGGGCGGCGCGGACTCCAGGATTGCAATTGCTTCTCCCATTGATTCTGATCGTTCATAAATTTCTTTTCCTTTCAGACAAAGCTTCAACTTGTTCAGCCCGTACCGGTAACGGCCAGCCACGGTGTTCGGCGAAATCTCGAATAACTGCCCAATCGCTTCAAAAGTCAGTTCATTCCAAATCTTCAATACAATCACTTCGCGCTGTTCTTCGGGCAATTCGGCCAAACACTTCATGGCCTCCCGTTCGGCTTCACTTTCCCCCCGCGACTTCTCGAACCAGCGGTTCGATTCCAATTCCCGCGTGACCCGGCGCCAGAGGCTCCGACGATAATTCGTCGCCCGGTTCCGGAACGCCCGGAAACAATAGTGCTCCGGTTCCTCCGGTTCGCTGTCCAATTGTAACAACGACACAAACGTCTCTTGCAGAACGTCTTCAGACTCAGAATGGCTTAAACCAAGAGCCCGTCCATAAAGGACAAGGCCCGCCGCTTTCGCTTCGTAAAGCGACTGGCACCAACTGGCATTTGGTTCAAATTGACTCATGCAAAAGCGCTAAGTTTCTGCTTATTACACTGAATAGACACCGCCATCGGCGGATTTGTATAAAATAAAGCGGAAAGATTGCGACAGAAGCCGAATTTTGCAACTTTATTCAGGAACTCTGTCGTGTAGTTTTCAAAAGCGGAAAAGAGTGTGCGGTCAAAAGCGGAAAAAAGTTAGAACACGGGGACATGGAGTAAAACGACGGGTTTGGCCTTGAGATTGGGAGCGTGACGGAGAAAGAAGACATCGCCATCCGGGC
>CAIYOY010000030.1 GCA_903927905.1 uncultured Verrucomicrobiales bacterium
CAAAAAATTTGTCGAGGAACGCGAACTTACTCTGATGCTGGTGGTGGATTTGAGCGGGTCGGGCCTCTTTGGTTCCGGCGATCAATCGAAGCGTGAAATGGCCGCTGAAATCGCTTCTGTCCTGGCCTTCTCCGCCATTCGCAACAACGACAAAGTCGGCCTGATCCTTTTCACCGAGGAAGTCGAAAAATATATTCCACCGAAAAAAGGCCGCCGTCACGTTTTGCGCGTCATCCGCGAAATCCTCTGTTTCCAGCCAAAGAAGCGCGGCACCAATTTCAACGAAGCCCTTCAGGTGTTGAATCGCGTCGCCCGCCGACATGCGATCGTCGTGGTCATCTCCGATTTTCTTTTCGAGCAAGGCCCCGGTCAGGATCGCCAGCAACTCTCTGCTCATCTTGTCTCCCCGACGCTTGGCCCGAAAACGTTGCCCGCCTTGCGTCAGGCCAACCGCCGCCACGATGTGATCGCCATTCAAGTCGTGGATCGTTTTGAACTTGAATTGCCCGCGCTTGGCCGCTTGGTTTTCAAAGATGCCGAAACCGGTGAAGTCATTGAAATCAACACGCACGACCATCGCAAACGCGCCTCCTTCGCCGAACGCCGTGCTCATCATCAGGCCGATCTCGCCCGCATCCTGCGTTCGGCCAATATAGACGCCATTCAGGTTCGGACCGACCAGCCGTACGCGGCCACGTTGGGCAAATTTTTTGAAACGCGGGAGAAACGGAGACGGCGCGGAGCATGAACACCAACTCCGCCCTCATCGTTCCAGCGCAATCCGCTTCCCCCACTCAAGCGGCTCAACTGAATTTTCAGGACGCGGCCAAACCGTTGATTGCAATTTCTGATCCCTGGCTCTGGGTGATGTGGATCATCGGAATTCTTCTCTTGCTCGCCGTCGCGTGGTTTGCCTGGCGTTATTGGAACAAGAAAACTGAACTGGCCAAATTCGTTCCGCCCGTCCCGCCGCATATTCGTGCCCGACGCGCCCTTGAGCAGGCGCTCACGCTCATCAGCGAACCCAAACCATTTTCCATCCTAGTCTCCGACACCCTTCGCACCTATCTCGAAGAACGTTTTAGCTTTCACGCCCCAGATCGAACCACGGAAGAATTTCTTTACGAGTTGCAAAGCACCGACCTTCTGACCGCCGAACAAAAACAAAGCCTCGCTGATTTCCTGTCCGTTTGCGACCTGATCAAATTCGCCAAATACGAACCGACGGAAGTCGAACTGCGCGCTCTGCACACCGCCGCCCTTCGCCTCGTCAACGAAACCGAACCGCGCTTTGTCCCAGCCGAAATCCAATCCACCGTTGCCGCTGAACAATCCGCAATCCAAAATCCGCAATCCGCAATCGAGAAATGACCCTCGCCCATCCATACGCCCTTTTGTGGCTGTTGCTTCTGCCGGTGCTTGCCTGGCTGAAGGGCCGTCGCGGCCAGGGCTCGGCATTTCTTTATTCCTCCGTCGCCCTGGTTCGGCCGATTTCGGGCCTGAGCCGTTCCCGTGCCGGTGCGATTTTGATCAATTTACGCTGGCTGGCTCTCGCTCTCTTCATCGTGGCCCTGGCCCAGCCGCGTCTGATCAAAGGCGAGTCCAACATCAAAGCCAGCGGTATTGATATTGTCATCGCCATTGATCTTTCCGGCAGCATGGCTTCGGAAGATTTTGAGGAGAAGGGCGAACGAGTCAACCGCATCAACATTGCCAAGGAAGTCGTCGGCAAATTCATTGACAACCGGCCCAACGACCGCATCGGCCTCGTCGCCTTTGCTGGTCGCGCCTATATCGCCTCGCCCCTGACTCTTGATCACGATTTTCTCCATCAAAACCTTTCCCGCCTTCGCCTCGGCTTGATTGAAGACCAGACGGCCATCGGCTCCGCCCTGACCGCCGCCGCCAATCGCCTGCGCGATCTGCAATCAAAAAGCCGCATCATCATTCTCATGACCGATGGCCAGAACAACACCGGTGTCCAGCCCATGATCGCCGCCGAAGCCGTCCAATCCCTTGGCATCAAAGTCTATACCGTCGGCGTTGGCATACGCGGTAAAGCGCCGTTCCCCACCACCGGCTTTTTTGGCCGCAAAACTTATGCCATGATGGATGTGGATTTGGACGAAGACACCCTTACAAAAATCGCCAACATGACCCACGGCAAATATTTCCGCGCGGACAGCACCGACACTTTGCGCAAAATTTATGCCGAAATCGATCGCATGGAAAAAACCGATGCCGACGTCAAAAAATACCAGCATTATGACGAGGTTTTCTGGTGGTTCGCCTTGCCCGGTCTGGCCGTTCTCTTTCTGGAAATAATCCTGGGTCACACCATTTGGAGGAAGTTGCCATGAATTATTTTGGCCAGCAGATATATATTTGGATCATGTTTGCCGTTGTGCCTTTCCTGGCCCTCTTTTTTATCTGGGCCTGGCGCGTCAAACAAAAGCTCATCCGTCAATTCGTCCAAAGCCGACTCCTCGCCAGCCTGACGGTGGGCGTGGCGCCTGCCCGCCAAAAACTTCGTCTCGTCCTGCTTACCGTTGCGGTCATGTTTGTCTTTATCGCCCTGGGTCGGCCCCGGTGGGGCTTCACCTGGCAAGAGGCCAAACAACAGGGCATAGACATCCTTGTGGCCATTGACACCTCGCGCAGCATGTTGGCCCAGGACGTTCCGCCCAACCGTTTGACCCGCGCCAAACTCGCCGCCATTGACCTCATGCGCCAAGCCAAGAGCGATCGCCTCGGCCTCATCGCCTTTACCGGCACGGCTTTCCTCCAGGCTCCGCTGACCCTCGATGAAAATGCTTTCCGCCAGGGGGTGGATGCGCTGGATGTCGGCATCATCCCGCAGGGCGGAACTTCCCTTTCCGATGTCATCAGCACGGCCGATGGCGCTTTTGAGAAGGGCAGCGATAACCACAAAGTCCTCGTCATCTTCACCGATGGCGAAGATCACGACGACGACACCGCCACGCTGGCCGCCGCCGAGGAAGCCGCCAAGAACGGCCTGATCATTTTCACCATCGGCGTCGGCACACCGGAAGGTGAAATGCTCCGCGCCAAGGACGACAACGGCAACATCGGCTTTATTAAGGACGAAGATGGCAATGCGGTGAAGTCTCATTTGAACGAAACCCTGCTCCAAAAAATCGCCACCGCCACGGCGGGCGGTTTCTATCTTCCGTTGCGCGGGGCCAATCCCATGGAAATGCTTTACGCCCGCGGCCTTGCGCCTCTGCCCAAAACCGATTCCTCCTCCAAACTCACCCGCGTCTATGACGAGCACTACCACTGGTTCCTCGCCTTCGCCATCCTTTGCCTCATCGTTGAGACCTTTCTCCCCGAGCGCAAACGTGTCAAACAAACCGAACCGGCCCGCGCCACCGAAGACCTCACCGGCGGAAGAACCGCCGCCACCATCGTCACTTGCCTTCTGCTGATGCCCATGCTGGCGTTTAGTTCGCCTTCCACCGCTTACAAAAAATTTGAATCCGGCAAATTTGGCGATGCCCAGCTCGAGTATGAACACCTCGCTGCGCAAAAGACCAATGACTACCGTCTGCAATACAACGCCGGCACCGCCGCTTATAAAGCCAAAGAACTCGAATCCGCCCAACGCCATCTCAATGCCGTCCTGAATTCACCCGAGATCGCCGCCGACCTTCCTACCCAGCAACACACCTATTACAACCTCGGTAATACTCTCTTTCAGATGGGCGCGGCCAACCAGGAACCGGACAAGCAAAAGGAAAACTGGGAGCAAGCCGTCGAAAATTATCAGCACGCACTCAAACTCGATCCTCAGGACAAAGACGCCAAAAACAACCTCGCCTTCGTGCAAAAGAAACTCGAAGAATTGAAGCAGCAGCAACAACAGCATCAGAAGGGCGATAAGAACGATAAAGACAAGAAGGACGATAAAGATCAAAAAAATCAGGATCAAAAAGATCAAAATAAAGACCAGAAAGATCAGAACAAAGACTCCAAAGACGATAAAAACAAGGACGACAAAAAGGATCAGCAGTCCAAAGACCAAAAAGATTCCAAGGATAAAAAAGATCAGCAGGGCAAAAAGGACGATCAAAAATCCGCCCAAGACAAACAAAAAGAAGAGCAAAAGAAGCAGGATCAGGCCCAAAAAGATAAAGACAAAGAAAAGGCCAAACAGGAAAAAGCCCGGCGCGACAAAGAGAAAAAAGAAAAAGAAAAGCAGGCCCAGGAAGCCCAGGACAAAGCCGGCAAATCAGGCGAAAAACCGGAAGAACAACAAGCCCAAATGGCCGGCCAACCCGCCCGCATGACCATGCAACAAGCCAAACAATTTCTCGACGCGCAAAAAGACCAGGAAAAAGCCCTTATCTTCACCCCCGAAAACAAACCCGAAAAACCCCGCCCGCCCGGCAAATTCAAGGATTGGTAAACCTCGGGAACACCGTGGCTGCGCTGGTGACGACGCGGTTCGGCTACAATATTTCCCTGACATCCATCTTAATGACACGGTAATCTGTTCTCATGGTGCCAATAGAACCGCCAGCCGGATGGATTCTTTACGATGATTCCTGCGGCTTTTGCCGCAACTGGGTGCCATGGTGGGCGGGAACCCTGCAGAAAAGGGGTTTTGCCGTCGCTCCGCTGCAAAGCGACTGGGTTCGCGCAAAACTCACCTTGTCTGAAGTGGAATTGATATCCGATCTCCGTTTGCTTTTGCCTGATGGACGACAGATTTCCGGTGCCAATGTCTATCGCCATGTCATGCAACGTATCTGGTGGGCGTGGCCGTTTTATCTCCTTTCTGTGGCTCCGATATTGCATGTGGTTTTTGACTGGGGCTATCGCACCTTTGCCATCAATCGTTTTCTCGTTTCCCGGGCCTGCCGTTTGCCGGGACGTTCCGCTGAATCGCCCTAACAATCCATGCGCGTCTTTCTTCAAGCTGATTGGCGTTATCTTTTGATGCTGAACTACGCCATAAATCCGGCCGTGTTGCGTCCCTATTTGCCGGCTGGAGTTGAATTGGATGATTGGAACGGCGCGACTTATTTGAGTGTAGTCGGATTTCTTTTCCAGAACACCCGGGTGCTGGGCTGGCGCATTCCATTCCATGTCAATTTTGCGGAGGTTAATCTGCGTTTCTATGTGCGCCGAAAAACGGCTGACGGTTTTCGGCGCGGAGTCGTTTTCATCAAAGAGATCGTTCCCCGTCGCGCCATCGCGTTGGTCGCCCGATTCGGCTACAACGAGCCGTATGTGGCGCATCCGATGAGGCATCGGATTGATTTCAATGAAGGCAACTTAGCAGACGGAAGCCGGGTGGAATATGAATGGTTTTCCAGCGGGCACTGGCAAGGCTTGAGCGCCACCGTCATGGGAAGGCCTCAACCTTTGCTGGCCGGTTCAGAAGAAGAATTTATCACGGAACATTTTTGGGGCTATACGGCCTTGAAAAATGGCCAGTGCGCCGAGTATGAGGTGGAACATCCTCGTTGGGAGATATTCCCGGTCAGAGAAGTGAAATTTACCTGTGACGTCGCCAAAAATTACGGCCCGGAATTTGTCGAAGCATTGACCGTTAAACCGCGCTCAGCCTTTCTGGCGAACGGATCGGCGGTTGTCGTTAAAGTTGGCAGAAAGCTCCAATTATCTATCGGTCAAAAATAAAGCCGGCTTTCGCCGGCTTTACTTGAATTAAATTTAAAACAATCGGACGACTATTCTTTGGTCTTCGCCGCGCGCGGAGCCTTGGCCTTCTTCGGCTTGCCTTCGGCGTCTTCGAGGACCGGAGCCGGGCGCTCGTCGGTATGAACCTTTTGAGCATGGCGATGACCACGGGATTCGGTGCGGCGACCTTCGGGTTGCGCAGGTGCGGCGGCAGCGGCAGTGGCAGCAGCGACGGCGATCGGGGTGCTGCTTTCGATGCGCACTTTCAAGGTGGTCTTTACTTCGGAATGCAGGTGCAATTCGATTTCATGTTCGCCCAAGCTCTTGATCGGGGCAGTCAGGTGAATCTTCTTCTTGTCGAGCGTGATGTCGAACTGGGTCTTCAATTGATCGGCGATCATGCCGGCGGTCACCGTGCCGAACAACTTGCCATCTTCACCGGTCTTGACGCTGATGACGGCGGTCAGTTTGGAAATGCCCTTGGACAATTCCGACATGGTGTTGAATTCGTGCGCTTCACGCTCGGCCCGGCGCTGCTTGAGCGCTTCGATCCGGCGTTTGTTGGAACCGTTCAGGGGAACGGCCAAGCCTTGCGGGAAAAGGTAATTGCGGGCGTAACCGGCCGCGACCTTGACCTGGTCGGATTCACCGCCGAGGCCAACAATGTTTTGAATCAGGATAACTTCTGTCTTTGCCATAAAATAGTTTGTAGTTGAGAGTTTATTGTTGAGAGCGGGAAGGCTCTCGGAAATTTAAAATGGAACGTCGTCTTCTTCGGGCGGCGGACCATCGGGTTCCGCCGGGGCAGGGGAGGCTGACGCTGCCGGACGAGCCGGAGCGGCGGGACGGGGAGCGCCACCACCAGTCGCGCCACCTTCAGCTTTATTTGAATCAAGAAACGAAAATGATTCGAGAACGACTCCCAGCCTGCTTTTCTTTTGCTGGGTGGTCTTGTCTTCCCATGAATCCAGCTTGAGGCGGCCTTCAACCAGCAAGGGCCGGCCTTTTCTCATGTACTGAGCAATCACTTCGGCTTGCCGGCCAAAAGCATCAATGTCAACAAAGGTGACTTCTTCTTTGCTCTCGCCCGTCTCGGTTTTCCAAGTGCGATTGATAGCCAAGCCGAATTTCGCGATGGCGGTACCCTTCGGCGTGTACCGAAGTTCCGGATCGCGGGTCATGTTGCCCGCCAAAATGACTTTATTGAAATTGGCCATGGCGCGGGAAAATTACTTCTTCTCTTCTTTGGGCACGGGCGCGGCGGTGAACAAGACACGGAAAATGTCATCGTTCAGGCTGAATTTGCTGCGCAACTGGGTCAAGGCGCCCGGAGCGCTCTCGAACACCACGTTGACGTAAAATCCGGAGCTATTTTTTTTGTCGGCCACACGCGAGAAAGCCTTCTTATCCATCTTTTGGATGGTTTCGACTTTGCCGCCCGTCGAGGCGATCTCGGCGGAGATTTTATCAATCGTGTCCTTCAGCGTTTCTTCGCGTCCGGCGCTGTTCAAGATGAACAATCCTTCGTATCGTTTCACTATTTTCTTTCGTTTTCCGGCACCGGTATGGCGCCGTTAAATTTATTCATTGCTGCTGCTATGCCCGTGCTCAACCAGCAATCCACTTGCTGGCCGGCCCGGGCCAAAATCGTCTCCAAACTTTCCCGTTCCGCCGCCGTAAACTGGCCCAGAACGTAGTTCGATATCTTTCGTCCGTCGCCTTCGCGCCGTCCGATCCCCAGCCGTTGCCGCGAAAAATTCCGCGTCCCCAACTGCTGCTCGATGGACTCAAGCCCGTGATGGCCGCCGCTGCTGCCATCCGGCTTCAACCGGATCTGCCCCAAGGGCAAATCCGCATCGTCCACCACCACTAAAATCTGCGGCACCGCCAACTGATAAAACCTGGCCAGCGCCGCCACTGCTTCGCCGCTATCGTTCATGAACGTCTGCGGCTGGCATAAAATTATCTTCCGACCATCCTGTTCAACCCGCGCCAGACGCGCATTGAACTTCTTTTCCGCAACCCAACCGGCCTTCCATTGGGCCGCCAACCGGTCCACCAGCATAAAGCCGATGTTGTGCCGGGTGCCGGCGTATTCCTTGCCGGGGTTCCCCAAACCCGCAATGAGATATAAATTCTCCATGCAGTGGTGAAATCCCCGCCGGGACTAAAATTATTTCTTCTTCTCGGCTTTCTTCTCGCCGGCAGCCGCAGCAGCCGGGGCCGCTTTGTCGCCAGCGGCGGGTTTCGCCGCAGCTTTGTCGCCGGCTTTCGCCGCCGGAGCCGCGCCTTCGGTGCCGTCTTCCTTCTTCTCCTTGGTCATTTCGACTTCGCCAGCGGCGGTGGTCGCGGCTGCGGTCGCAGCAGCTTCTTCGGCTTCGCTGATCGGAGCAGCCACCGCGAGGACGACGATATGTTTGTCGCCCATGATCTCAACGCCTTCCGGCGCTTTGATTTCGCCGATGTGAATGGCTTTGCCGATTTCCAAATGGCTGACATCCACCAGCAAGGCTTCGGGCAAATCTTTCGGGAACGCGCGGATCTTCAATTTGAACAAAACGTGTTCCAGCGTGCCGCCGCCGGTCTTGACGCCGAGGGCTTCGCCGGTGCTTTCCACGGGCACCATGACGGTGACTTTTTCGTTCTCGGCGACTTCGTGCAGATCCACATGCAAGACCGCGCCACTGAGGGGGTGATGCTGGATTTCCTGCACCAGCGCGAGACGCTTGGGCTGTTTGTCGCCCTGCACGGACAAGTCAAGCAGCACGATTTCCGAGGAGGAACCGTGCATGACGTCGCGGATGTCTTTGAGATTGATCTCAAGACTTTGCGGTTTGGTCTGGCCACCGTAGATGACGGCGGGCACACGGCCGGTTGAACGCAATTTTTTGGCACCAGGCCCGCGGCTCAAAGTCCGGGGATACGCATTTAAAGCAACAGATTTCATTTTTTAAATTCTTTCTAAATTATATTTAGCTTGTCCGACCGCCTTTGAATTCAAACAGCGAAGTGATGGACGAATTACAATTAATTCGTTTTATCGCCTCGCCCAATAATGCGGCAACGGACAGCGTCGTTATTTTTACCCCGTCAATAGCGGGGCGTAGGACGGTATCAGTAGTAATTAATTCGTCAATATTAGATTTTCGCAATCTTTCGATTCCCATATCGTTCAAAATGGCATGGGACACACAAGCGATGATTTTTTTGGCACCTTTTTTCTTCAAAAGCTTAGCCGCATTGACCAGAGTGCCGGCGGTTTCGGTTAAGTCATCTACCATCAACACGTTACGTCCACGAATGTCACCAATGACCGCCATGGCTTCGGTTTCCGTGGCACTTTTCCGTCTTTTAGCCACAATCGCCAATCCACCCTCCAAAACCTGGGAATAGGCATGGGCCATTTTCAAGCCACCAACGTCGGGGCTGACCACCACCAAATCCTGTAACTTCTTGGACTTCAAGTACTCATACATGACCGGCGCGGCATACAGATGATCCACGGGGATGTCGAAAAAGCCCTGAATTTGTTGCGCATGGAGATCCATGGTTAAAATGCGGTTAGCGCCGGCAGCGACTAGGAGATTAGCGACTAATTTAGCTGTGATCGGCACGCGCGGCTGATCTTTTCGATCCTGGCGGGCATAACCATAAAAAGGCAGGACACATGTTATTCTGTCGGCGCTGGCCCGGCGAACCGCATCCATCATGATGAACATCTCCATCAAATTATGATTACTGGGCGGGCTGGTGGATTGGACAATGAAAACGTCTTCACCGCGGACGTTCTCCTCGATTTTGACAAAAGTTTCGCCATCCGGGAAGGCGCTGACCGCGCATTTGCCCAGTTCCATGCCGATGGATGCCGCGATATTTTTCGCGAGGGGCAGATTTGATGTGCCGCTAAAAATCTTCACAAAAAAATTAAATCAAGTATTTGGGCCGACGACTGAAAAACAAAAACCACCGCGAAAGGTGGTCTTGATGACGCAGAACTGTAACAAGGGGCGGGATGATGGCAAGGGGAATCGGTGATGTGCCAGTAATTTAGGCGGGTGGGTTCAGGCTGTCTATGCTTTTAAATAAACCCGCGTGTGATAAGAATGAGGAATGTCTCAAGACCAATGGACCAAAGTTGACCGTTACATCACCGACTTATTTGTGCCGCCGGATGAGGCTTTGGATGGGGCGTTGAAGGACAGTGAGGCCGCAGGCTTGCCGGCGATTGCGGTTTCTCTAGCGCAGGGGAAAATGTTGCATGTGCTCGTACTTGCCATGGGAGCGCGGAATATTTTGGAGCTTGGAACGCTCGGCGGTTACAGCACGATCTGGCTGGCTCGCGCTTTGCCGAAGGACGGCAAATTGATCACGCTCGAATTTGAACCGAAGCACGCCGAAGTGGCCAAAAAAAACATCGCCCGCGCCAAACTTTCCAAGAAAGTCGAAATCCTCCTCGGCCCGGCGCTGGCCACATTGCCGAAATTGGTCGCCGAAAAACGCGGGCCGTTCGATCTCATCTTTATTGACGCCGACAAAGAAACTTACCCGGAATATTTCCAATGGGCGCTCAAGCTTTCTCGTCGCGGCACTCTTATTATCGCTGATAATATCGTGCGCAACGGAGCCATCACTGATCCTGCCGATCCTGATATTCGTGTCCAGGGTGCGAGGCGTTTCAATAAACTGGTCGCGGCTGAACCACGCGTCACGGCGACCGTGATCCAGACGGTCGGTTGCAAGGGGTACGATGGTTTTGGTTTGATCGTGGTGCAATGAATTATCCGCTCGAATTCTTTTGGCCAGATGGTACAATTTATTTGTTAGTGAACGCATAAAAAGAAGACAAAAGATGAAAACAACATTTCCAGCACACTTTCCATCGAACGTGCCGATTTGGGTTGATCCCGAACGGATGAGCGGTGCCCCCTGTTTTCAAGACACGCGTGTTCCCGTGGAAAGTCTTTTTTCCAATCTGGAAAGCGGCCTGAGTCTGGATGAATACCTGGATTGTTTTCCTGATGTGACCCGAGAACAGGCGGTGGCGGTCTTGGAATATGCTCAAAAATCCATCCTTGAGCCAGCGGCATGAAGGTGCTGCTTGATGCTTGTGTCCCCAGGCCATTACGTTTGTTTCTAACCGGACATACGGTAAAGACCGCCCAGGAAATGGGATGGGGATTGCTCAAGAACGGTCATTTACTTCAAGTGGCGGAGGAAAGCTTTGAAGTTTTTATCACCGGCGATCAGCAGTTGAAGTATCAGCAAAATCTAAAAGGTCGAAAAATTGCCATTTTATCTTTGCCCACGAATGATTGGCCGGAGTTGCGAACAATGGGTGAAAAGATTGCTGCGGCTGTTTCGACTTTGCGGCCGGGTGATTATTTGGAATTTACCGGCTAGAAAATTAAACTATGTCCCTAGCTCATCTCAGACGCGAATACTCCCTGGCCGGCCTCCGGCGCGCCGATTTGCTGGCCGACCCCGTGGCGCAATTTGAAAAATGGTTTCACGAAGCCACCGTTACGGCGGTGAATGAACCCAACGCTGTCACTCTCGCCACCGCCGATAAAACCGGACGTCCTTCTTCGCGCACTGTCCTGCTGAAAATCGTGGATGCGCGCGGTTTTGGCTTTTTCACCAATTACGAAAGCCACAAGGGCCGTAATCTGGCCGAAAATCCCCACGCCTCCATTACGGCTTATTGGCGCGAAGTGGAACGACAGGTTTGCATTGGGGGGACTGTGACTAAAGTTTCCCGGGCGGAATCAGAAACTTATTTTAAGTCCCGCCCGGTCGGCAGTCAACTGGCCG
>CAIYOY010000031.1 GCA_903927905.1 uncultured Verrucomicrobiales bacterium
ACGGAGCGCGGGTCTGTGACCCGCAGCAGCTTCGCCAACCAGAAGGTTTTAGAGTTATTCAAAGCGCCTTTACCATTTCACGCTGCTGCGGGTCACGGACCCGCGCTCCGTCTCGGTTTCGGTATTGGTTGTTTTTCCAGTTCCTCATGTTTATTGTCCCACCCATGAAAGCAGCAGTTCTATATGGCAAGGAAGATGTGCGGGTGGAACGGCGGGAAATACCCCCGGTGCGCGAAGGCGAAGTCCGCGTAACCATCGAAGCCGCCCTGACTTGCGGCACCGACCTAAAAGTCTTCAAACGCGGGTATCACGCCAAGATGATCGTCCCCCCGGCCGTGTTTGGACATGAATTGGCCGGAACGATTTCTGAGATTGGAGCAGGAGTCAAAGGTTGGAAGTCCGGCGATCCGGTGGTGGTGGCGAATTCCGCGCCGTGCGGACATTGTTTTTACTGCAAGAACGATCAGGAGAATCTTTGCGATGATCTACTGTTCCTCAATGGCGCGTATGCGGAGAGCATCGTGGTTCCCTCGCGGCTGGTGCAGAAGAACATGCTGAAGCTGAAACCAAAAACGGCTTTCAAAGATGCGGCGTTGACGGAGCCGCTGGCTTGCGTGGTGCAAGGGTTGGAAGAATTGCAGCCGCGCGCTGGTCAGCATTTGTTGATTATCGGCAGTGGACCGATTGGGTTGATGTTTGTGGCGCTGGCGCGTCAGGCCGGATGCGTGGTAACGGTGGCAGGACGCGGGAAGGAACGGTTGGAGACGGCCAGGAAACTGGGGGCCAATAACGTGATTGATGTGACGCACAAAAGTAATCTGGTGGAGGCTGTTCGGGCGGCAGCGGGGGAACCGTTCGATGCGGTGATTGAAGCGGTGGGAAAACCGGAGACTTGGGAAGCAGCGACGCAATTGGTGCGCAAAGGTGGGAAGGTGAATTTCTTCGGCGGCTGTCCGACCGGCACGACGGTCACGCTGGACACCGCCCTGCTCCATTATTCCAACATCACTTTGCTGGCGACGTTTCATCATAGTCCGAAGGCGATTCGGAAGGCGCTGGAGTTTATTGAATCCGGGGTGATTCGCGCCGAAGATTTTGTCACGGGAGAAAGTTCGCTGACGGGATTGCCGGATCTGTTGAAATCCATGGCGGCGGGGAATAAGGCGGTGAAGACGTTGATCAGGGTGAAGGAATAAGTTTGTTAGTTTTCAGTTTTTGGAGCGGCTGTTTTATGAAATTAATTTTCGCTGAATGAATAAAAAACCATTTGAAGTGCCCCGGCGGCTCGGAGGAAAGGAGACTGAGGGATATGGTTCCGGGCCAATCCCGGATTCAATGGACCAAGAAATAGGCTTATTGCTTGAGGCCTGGATGGAGCTGAGTGAAATGGAGCGAAATATACAAACCAGGAATTTTCCCAGAAGAGAGCAGCGGCAGGCGTTCAATTCTTACAGTATGCGCATGGCCTCGCTGGCCGTGCGCACTCATGACGAAAAATTTATCCTTCTGGGACTCCTGGCCCTTGGCATCTACGGCTGGCATGAATCATGGGAAATGAACATGTTGAATGTCGCGCTTCACTATGACGCGGTAAAAAGGATGGGCGGCGCACCGCAACCGATCTTCGAAAAAGCTGCCCAATTTTTACCAGCGAAAGCGGCGAGCGATCTTCGGCACTTCATCGCACTGGCAACCTTGGATGATTCCATAGTGGAAAAAACTATTTACCAAGCTGGATATATTACCGGACAAGAGGCAGAAGGTTTTCGTTATAAGTTGAGGCTGGGAGAGAATATAGCCCAACCACTGAACACCATGGTTTTAAACTACGTCATTGGCCGGCAAGAGAATATCCCTCCCGCTTTTGTACTTTGGAAGGATGTTTCGAATTGGAATTATTGTGGCTCTCATCCGGATATCATCCAACGGCTCTGGTCGCAGATCGGAGCTGAGTTACCAATGGAATGCCGGGGGTTGGTTTTCGGCACACCGGCCCTGGTTCATCCCATCAGCGGGGTCATCTTCGCCCTCACCATGGGGACAGAATATTGTTTGCGTTTGCCCGGCTCGCTCGGCCATGAAGCGATCAACGCCGGAGCCGGGACCATTCACAACTGGAGCAATAGCAAAACGACAGACATCCAAAAGCTTTTGGGTGAGGATTGGGTCTTTGGGCACTTCCTAAAAGACGAGCTGATTTGGTGCAAGAAAGCTTATGAGATGTTTGACAGTTCGGAGGATGCCACAAAATAGATGAAGCAAAAGCGGAGGCAAGCCGTCCGCACTCCAAACGCTTCGCGCGATTTAATGCGCTTTGGGCACAAACACGCCGAATCGGAGTTCGGCGTTCCGTAGTTGACTCGTTGCGCTACTGCTTTGGCTTAGCCCAGCTCATCTGCGTCTGTTTTTTTAGGACGGCCAATTGTTTATCCTGGCTGTCCAAGAGTTCGATCTGGATGGTGTCGCAGGTGAACAAATCGTTGGGCGATTTGGAATCCAGCGGGACGGCGAATTTTACGATCTGCACGCCGGGACCGGATTTGACTTCGACATCGTCCGACTCGAACCACTCTTCGCTCTTCGGTTTGGCTGAGTCAAACACACGGACGCGGACTTTGCCGGAATCGCCAACGAGGTTGTAGTGGACGGTGACGTAGCCGCTGAAGGGATCGTTCTGCTTGAAATCTTCCAGGGAAATGGTGCTGCCGTTGGCCGGAGTCGCCGCAGCACCGTCGGCCCCGCTGCCGGGCGGATGCCAGACGAGGAGCATGGTGGCGTTGAAGATGTAGGATTTGTCGGATGGATCGCCGAGGTAAACCCAGACTTTATCGGTGGGGAAGGAAGCGAGTTGGGCCGTCTGCGCGGCTGGCGGTTGGAATTTCACGGGGAAAAGCGCGAAGTTGCGGCTTTTCTTGCCGAGTTCAATCGGCGGGGTGTTGAAATAGTCGCTGACGCCTTCGCCGGTGCGGGCCAGATCCACGCCCAAATGCGGGAGGTTGTCGTCTTTGGAGTATTCGTATTCGACGCCGATGGTCATCTGGCTGCGGTCCAGGCTGCGGTTGACAACATCCACGTTGGTGATCTTGCTTTTGCGTTTGCTGAGAACGGGCGGGGCTTTGGAGGCAACGGAGACGGTCACGCCACCGGTCGGTTTTTGTTCGGCGGCGCGTTTGGCGGCGGCTTCGGCCTGGGTGGCTTTTTCGCTGGCGATGCGCTTTTCTTCGGCCAAACGTTTGGCTTCGGCTTCGGCTTTGATGCGGGCTTGCTCCTGGGCTTTGGCTTCGGCTTCGGCCTTGATGCGGGCTTCTTCCTGCGCTTTGGCCTGGGCTTCGGCCTGACGTTTGGCTTCGAGCGCGGCGGCTTCGGCTTTGGCGCGTTCGGCGGCGAGTTGTTTGGCTTCGGCTTCGGCTTTGACGCGGGCTTCTTCGCGGGCTTTTTCTTCGGCTTCAGCTTTCAAACGGGCTTGTTCCTGCGCTTTGGCTTCGGCTTCGGCTTTGAGGCGGGCTTCTTGGCGAGCTTTGGTTTCGGCTTCGGCTTTTTGTTTCGCGGCCAGCGCGACGGCTTCGGCTTGGGCTTTTTCTTCGGCCAGGCGTTTGGCTTCGACTTCGGCGGCGATAC
>CAIYOY010000032.1 GCA_903927905.1 uncultured Verrucomicrobiales bacterium
AGTTCCGAGATCATAACCGGCGCCGGCCAGAACGGTGAGCTGCACGACATTCGTCAGCGTGCTGGAGTTGATATAGGGGGCGATCGGCACACTCGCGAACCGCTGACCGGCGGCAAAAGTGACCGTGTTCGGGACATAAGAATAATCCGAGCCGTTGACGGCGGAGCCGGTGAGTTGCAGATTGGCGGTCATCGCCGAAGCCAGCGGACCGGAGCGGGACAAAGTGAATCCACCGGTGGTCGGGCCGTTCTGGCTGGCAGGAGTGGTGGCGAAGATGGTGACCTGGGGCGTAAAGACTTTGTTGCCGGTGACGAGATTGCCGTTATTGATCAAGGTCTGGAGATCGCTTTGGCCATAATGAACACCCAGGAGGGTGATGGTCATGTTGGTATAGTTCGTGCCGGTGCCGAAGTAGTTGATGTTGATGTAAGAATTCGTCCCCGAATTGGTCAACTGGACATAGTTGGTGACAAGGCCGGAACCGCCCAGCAGCACCCGGGAAATATCAATGACATCGAGATCGTTGGTGTTGAAATCTTCGATGGTGTCATTGCCGGAATTGGGCCCGGGAATGATGAAGAGATCGCTGCCGCCGTTGCCGCGCATACTGTCGTTGCCGTTGCCACCGACGAAGATGTCACTTTCATTGCCGCCAACGAGGCGGTCATTCCCTGCCCCGCCAACCATGACGTTTTTGCGATCATGGCCGAAGTAAGCGATGTAGGTGTTGGGATCCACGCCGGAACTGGGAACTTGCAATATTTGCGAGGACGCGGCGCGGGATTCATCCCAAATAACGTAACCCAGGTCGCGACCCAGGTAATAGTTGATGAGCATCTGTTGTTCGTAGAAAGCCAGGCCGGAAATGTCCGTAAAACCAACGGGACTCGCGGCATCGGCTTCGGCCAATTGACCGACCGAAGCGGCGTAGCCGGGGCGATAGACGTTCAAGATGACGGTGCCGGAATTGGTGTGGGCCGGATTTTCGTCCACGAGACTAACCGAGAGGCTGGTGGGAACCGCCGGAGCGTTGGTGTCGCTAAAAACGTAAACCAGGCGGCCGTTGTTGATATCGGTCAGCGTGAAGGTCCCGCCAACGGCAAGAGCGACATCCGGGGCCACGGTGTTGGTTTTTCCATTGCGCAAATAAAGCGTGCCGGTGTCGGGAACCGCCGTCAGAGTCAAGTGGATCTGGTCGGGCGAACTGTCGGCATCCGTGACCTGGAGGTGAAGGCCAGACGTGGCGTCGGCATAGACAAACAATTCTTTGGTGGCGAGGCTGGGAATACGGTCATCGTGATTGGGATCGGTGCCGTGGAGAAATTCCTGCAAGTTGGACCAACCGTCATGGTCGGGATCGGCATTGGGATCGGTCACGCCATATTTGGCTTTCCACCAATCGGGAATGCCATCGCCGCTGCTGCTGGCGAGCGCGTTGCCCAGTTCGAGGTCGAGGCGGTAGGTGGAACTGCGATTGGTCTGGGCGACAGCGAAGGTGCTGCTGCCCGGCGCCAGAATGGTAGCGGTGACGCCATCCACCGTGATCTGAAGCAGGCTGCAAGTGGAGGCTTGACCGGTCAAGGCAATGACGTTGCTGGAAACCGTCAGCCCATAAGTGAGGGCTTCATGCGGGACGAGGAGCTGATAGGAATACTGACCAAGGTTGTAAGGATGGATCTGAGTGGTCAGGACGATGGGTTGGCCCGAAGCCGGAGCGATGGTCCAGGTCAGAGTGCCGGAGGTGATGACGTCCATCTGGCCGCTGGTGCGGTTGATGATCTGGCCGTAGAAGATGGTGTCAGGCTCAGTCAGTCCGGCGCGCACGGAAGCGGGCGCAACGAGCGCAACCACGAGCAGAATAGCCCACGTCCGCAGGAGGGCCGCCGGCTGAATCATTTTGGTAAAAAAGTTTTTCATAACAACGAGTTTAAAAAATTAGTTGCCGGAATATCCGTAAGTGTTGATGACCAGTTTGATGTCCTGGACGCTGTTGATAAACAGGTCGAGGCCGTGAGCCGGGTCGGCGTTCAAGGTGGCTCCTGGAATGATGAGGAGCCATTTGGTGTTCCAGGCGGAACGCCCGATCAGGCGCGAGTCAAAAGTCAGGGTGGATATTTCATAGGGGCTTAATTGGCTGTGGTCAAAGCCAGAAGCACGGAAGCTGGAGAATTGGCGGATGTCACCAAACGAGCCGTTCAAGCTGTCGGTCAGCGGCTTGTAATTCGGGTCGTTGAGACTGGCCGAGACGGACGGATACGGAATCGGGATGGCCTGATCCACGACGGACCAGAGGCGGAAAGAAAGATCGGGGTCGTTGGGAATGGTCATCACGTCCTGACCAGCCGGGACGAGATAGACGCGCGGGGTTTGGGGCAGATTGTAAGTGTCATAGCCCGGGAACCAAACGCCAACGGAAGCAATGCGGGTGGCATAGACGGTGGGATCATAGCTGTTATCACCACCGCCCAGCGGCAAGCCAAAGAAGTTTTTACCGGAACGGATCTGGGTGCTCAAGGGGATGACGAGTCCGGGTTGCGCGCCGTTGGTGGCCGAGGTGAACGGGCGGCAATACTGACGGAATTCCGGCACTTGCCAGAGGTCAGGTTGGTAAATAGCCGCATTCTTCAGGGTCTGGACCCAGTTGGTGTCGGAGGACGGACCGTTGGTCATGATGCGGAAGTTTTCACGGCGCAACGAGAAGGTGGCGCTTTCGAGTTGCGGATTATTCAGGCCCATGCGCGTTTTGAGCGCGGTATAGTTGGCGCTGAGCCTGGCTAGATCTTCAGCCAGGCCGTCGCCGCCCACTTGAGGCACTCCATTGACCACCAAACCGATGGTCCGCTGGCGGATGATGTCAGCCATCAGATCGCGCGGTGAGCCGGGGTCGTTACCACGGAGGTTCGTGTCGTAATCATAAGCGGTGGCGGCGAGATAACAATAACGCGCGGCCAGATCGAAGGCCGAACGATATTCTTCCAGCGCGGTATTGCGGGAAACGCGGAAAGTCATGTCCTCGTAACGACTGGTCTGGGTCTGGGCGGCGACGCGCTTGTTGAAGGCGGTCCGCTGAGCGATGATCTGCTGTCCTTGGGCGAGTTTCTGCCGGTATTGATCGGACAATTGCTGCATGTGTTGAATCTTTTGGAAGAGAGTGACCCGGGCGGAAGCCTCATTGCCTTCATCGTTGGCCAACTGTTGCAAGCTCTCAATCAGGTCGAGTTCGCGCTCGTCTCCATCCTGTTCAAGCGCGATCACGGCATCGCCGATGGACTTGCCGAAATCAACAGCGTCAGCCGCCGTTTGAAAACTGATCAGGGCGCCTTTCAGGGCTTCGCCACCAATCACGCCCTCCAATTCGATAGCCCCGCGGAGAGGAGCCAGCACGTCACCAGGTGAATCGGCCAAACCGACGGTCAGCAAATCTTTTGGCGTCACTTCAGCCAAAGCCACCGAAGCTTTTTCCACCGCATCACTGGCCGCACTGGTCACTCGATCGGCGGTTTTCAGGGCCAGACTGACTCCATCGAGCACCGAGTCAGTGATGATCTGGTCCTTCATCAGGTCGCGGATCTTCTTGTTGTAATCGAACTTGGCATTAACCAACTGTAATTCCATGATGAAGGACTGGAGTTGGCCATCCCAATCGTTCATGGCGTTGTTCACATCGGCCTGAGCCTGCAACATCTGGCTGATCATGGTTTGTAGATCGCCGGGAGAATTCCGGATACCCCAGCTTGATGGCGCGACAAAAGAGTAACCATTGGCCATGATGGGCAAGGTGACCGTAGTCAGGTCAGCATAAGGACTGAGCGTGTCCGGATCGGTCAAGTCGGTATAATCAACGCCATTGGTAAGATTGACGACCAATGCGACGCTGTAATTGTTGGAGTAACTTGCGGGAATGGTCGAGAAGCTGCCTTGGCCGTCGCCAAAACTGGTCGAGCCACCGTTCAACAGACCGAGGGCTTGATTGTAATAAACCATCGAAGGTTGCGGGACGGTGTTGTCATTCAGATCGTTCACCGGGACATACATATAGAGCGAAGTATCCGGTCCTTGATAACCGGCGGGATAAACCTGTCCGGAACCGATGGTCCCCTGGTAAGGTGTGCCATAAATCTCGATCAATTGATTGCGATAGGCCAAGTCCTGTTGATAGACGGAATTTTGAAAGGCGGCGGTATTGTCGGCCACTTGGCGGATCAAGTTGTTGGCTTGGTTCGCGTTGTCAAACGTGGCCTTGGCATTGTTCAAAGCGGAGACAGCCCGGCTGTAGATCTGATCAAACAATTGCTGCCCCTGGACTGTCTGCGAACCAACGGTCAGGAAAGTCGGGTCAATATCAAAGGTCAAAGCGCCCGTGGCCAGACCGAGAGGATTGTTGCCTTTGTTGACCTGTTCCATGGTGCTTTGGATGGCGGTCAGATTGGCGCCGATCATGACGATGTCCTGCACGGTGGTCCGATCCACTTTTTGAATGCCGGTATAATTGGTATTGGGATGGACGGCGGGCAAGAGCGAGTTGGCGGTGATCCAGTCGAAGTAAGCCCCCTGCCCCGCGCGGCGGGACCATTCTTCCACGCCCCAGGCGCGAGTCGGATTAGTATCGCTGTAACCCTGCCATTGGCCGGCCGGATCAGCCGTGTATTTCTCACGGTAAGTCAGATTAACGATATCAGCACCGGCCTGCGCCTTGGCGGCGGCGGCCTGGGCAAAATGACGCTCATCCAGATAATCCACCGGCAAGACCACGTCATTGATATTCAGGAATTCAGAACGTGAAACCCAGTTGAAATTGGGATTGCGCAAAAGATTATAATCAAAACCCAAGGCGGTCAGATAATGGCCCCAGGCATCGCCGTGGCCCTGCGGATAAAGGATCTGCGCGTCATTGGCATCAATGAAGCCGTCATTGTTGACGTCAGTGATGTCGTACTTCATGGCATAAGCCGCTTCACCTTCCGCATGAGTGAAGTTCCAGAAAAGA
>CAIYOY010000033.1 GCA_903927905.1 uncultured Verrucomicrobiales bacterium
CTCCACACCTTCTGCCCGGCGACGCTGCTGCGGGTCACAGACCCGCGCTCCGGCCCCACTGAAGTATGCTCCATTCTTCAAAGTAGCCCACTACCAGCAAATCTGTTTGATTGTTTGAAAAGAAGGCCCATAGTTGAGGTCACATTTTCCTTATGTACCTTTGGGCCGGCATAGGCAGGAAAAAACCGATGCAAGCGATGGTGCTGTATCCAACAGCGGGTTGCCAGGGGCTCGGCTTATCTTTTCAAGCAAAACCCATCCCGGCGACAGTCATTCATCTAATACCCACTATGAAAACCTTAACTCATAAAATTTTCCTGATTGCCGCCGTAGCGATTTCGATTTTCTTCACGGGCGCGGCCAGCACCGCCTTGGCGGGTTGTGTTCCGCCGCCGGCTGGACTGGTGCATTGGTGGCGCGGAGACGGCAGCACTATGGATCGGCTTTCAACCGCAAGCGGCACTGCAAACAATGTCAGCTATGTGGCCGGGCAGGCCGGCAGCGCTTTCCAATTCAACGGTCTCGATAGTGGGATCATTTTTGGGCCTGAAATCGCCAATTTCCGGACCAACGATTTTACCATGGATTTCTGGATTCAGACCACCTCCACGCGTCCCAAAGAAGCCTTGCTGGAAAAGCGGGGTTCATGCGATGCCGTATCGCCTTTCTTTGGCTTTCTCGTCGGTGGCGGCCCGGGCGGCACGGGATGTTTGAATTTCGGCATGCAGGGCGGCGGTAGCCTAAGCATGGTGGACTTTACCCTGACCAACCGAATCAATGACGGCATCTATCATTACGTCGCGGTCACGCGGCAGATGGGGCTCGTGTCCATGTACTTGGATGGGCGACTCTATGCGCTCACCAATACCGTTGGCACCACAAACATTATCCACCATGGCGTTCCCATCCCGGGCTCGCTTAATTATACCATCACCAATATCACGCCCGATGCCGTGGATATCAACACCGCCGCCAGCCTCCAAATCGGCCAAAGTGTTTGTACTTGTTGTGATGGCACCGTTCCCTTCTCGGGGTCATTGGATGAATTCCGCCTTTTCAATCGGGCGCTTACTGCGGCGGAAATTGCCGACTGGTATCACACCAATCTGACGGAACTTTGCGAGGATTTTCCACCTTCGGTTGTCACGCAACCGGTGGACCAAACCGTCTTTGTGGGTGATTACGCTTCCTTCAATGCCACCCTGGCCGGCACGCCGCCCTTCACTTATCTGTGGCGTCTCAATGACAGGGACATTGCCAGCGGGACCGATTCCCTGGGCTTGTCTCGCGTGCAAACCACCGATGCCGGAACTTATACCCTGCGGATCACCAATGCTTTCGGCTCCACCGCCACTCGCGATGCTGTGCTGACCGTGATTGATAATCCACCCTGCCGACCCGCTGCGGCCGGTCTGGTCAGTTGGTGGAAAGGCGAAGGCAATTCGCTGGATGAAGTGGGCGGAAACAATGGCGCTTCGATCGGCGCCGTCAGTTACCAGCCGGCTTATGTCGGCCAAGGAATTGGATTTGGCGGCAATGGCTCGATGGTGAGCCTCGGCAGTCCCGCCAATTTGCAATTGCAAAAGTTTACCATTGAAGCGTGGGTCAAACGAAGCAGCGACACCCAGGGCGGCATTATCTTCGGCTGGGGCTCTGGGGGGTTCGCTTTGGGCATCACCGATGACGGGCATCTCTACTCGCCGGGAATCAGTTACAAGAGCACCCATGCCATCACCGATACCAATTCATTTCACCTTGTCGCCATGTCCAAAAGCAGCAACACCATGATGTTTTACATCGATGCGAGCGCGTCCGGTTTTCCGCCGGTGTCGCCCACTTATACCTTTAACACCTCGGCGGCCATCGGTGCGCAGGGTGATGGCACGCTCTCATTCCCCGGCGTCATTGACGAATTGGCGATCTACAACCGCGATCTTATCTTGTCGGGTGAGATGTATAATATTTGGGCTCCTCGCGGGGGCGGCGTATGCAGCGTCTCAGCTCCGCCGACCATCGCCACGCAACCTTCCAGCCAGACGGTGGCTCCCGGCGATCCGGTTTTCTTTGGCGTGAATCCCGCCGGGACGGCGCCTTTCACTTATCAATGGTCGGTAAATGGCTCTGATATCACCGACGCCACCAATGCCACTCTCGTCTTGTCTAATATACAGCCCGGCGACCCGGCCACTTATGCGGTCGTGGTGGCCAATGCCTTGGGTTCAACCACCAGTTCCAACGCGGTCCTGACCGTTGGTTCGGCCAACCCGCCTTGTGTCAATCGTCCGGCCGGCCTGGTCAGTTGGTGGAGCGCCGAGGGAAACACGACCGATCCGGTCGGGGGCAATGACGGCGTGTTTGGTGATCATTCCATCTACCGTGACGGACGCGTTGGCCAGGCCTTTGGTTTTGATGGCACCAATTGGATCACCCTGGGCAACGTGCCGGTAAATCTGCAACTGCAAGATTTCACCATCGAAGCCTGGATCAAACGCGATGATGCCAGTGTGGTCGCCACCGTGCCGGGAGGCACCTGTGTCTTTAGCACCGGTGACAACGGCTATGGTCTTGGTTTGTCGGATGACGGGCATCTCGTTTTGTCAAAAATTGGCGCAAACAGCATAAACTCGACGGTCCAAATCACGGACAATGTGATGTTCCATCACGTCGCTGCGACCAAATCGGGCAGCACGGTCATTCTTTACGTTGACGGAGTCCCTTCCGCTCCGATCAATTATCCTGCCACCTTCCAGTTCGGCCATGTGGCTTCGATCGGGGCAATGCGCGCGGATGATGTGGGCCACAATTGCTTTCTCGGTGCCATTGATGAAGTGTCCGTTTACAATCGCGCTTTGTCGGCCGCTGAAATTCAATCCATCGTTGGCGCGAGAAATTCCGGCAAGTGCAATGATCTGCCGGACCCGGTTTTGATTTCTTTGCCGATGACGATTCAGGGTGATGGCGTGACCTCCATCACCAATGGGGCGTCATTGGTTCTGGGCCGTTGGTATGGCATCCTGGCCACGCCGGGATCTGATTCCACTTTCTCCAATTGGACCGACACGGCCATGGGGGTTACCACCAATCCTTTCTATATGTTTCAAATGCAAACCAACACATCGTTGACAGTTAATTTCCCACCGGACCCGGTGGCATCCGTTCAGGTCACCATCAATGGCAATGGGACAACCTCCATCACCAATGGCACGCAATTGATCTTGGGAAGATGGTACAGCATCACAGCCACGCCCGGACCCGAAACGTTCTTTTCTAGTTGGTTGGAAATGGTCGGCAGTCGCACCAATATCTACATTCGTACCAACACCTGTGCTTTCCAGATGTTGCCCGGCGTCGTTTTGACCGCCACTTTCGTCCCCGCGCCGATCGTCCCCCTGGCCGTCACGATCCGCGGCAGCGGCACGGCTTCTCTGCCGAACGGCACCAAGTTGGTCGTCGGCAACAATTATACCGTTAACGCCCAGCCGGGGAATAATTATGTCTTTTCCAATCTGACGGACACCGCCTCCGGTCAAACCATCCACACCCCGAGCTATAAATTTCAGATGCAGAATAATACGAAGTTGGCCATCAACTTTGCCCCGGCCCCGGTCCTTCCTCTGCCGGTCACCATCAACGGTGATGGCACTTCTTCCATCACGAACGGCCAGCGGCTGATCGTGGGAAAAACTTATGCCATCACGGCCCAGCCCAAGCCCAATTTTGTGTTTTCCAACTTGACTGATTTGGGGACCGGTTTCACCACCAACGTGTCTCAATGTTCTTTTGTCATGCAGACCAACTCGGCGCTGGTCATCAACTTTGTGACGAACCCGATCGTCGCCGGAGGAGTGGCCGGAAATTACAACGGCTTGTTCTCGGAAGACGCCGGGGCGACCGTTCGCAGCGCCGGATTCATCGGCAACTTTACCGTCACGACCAACCGCACATTCAGCGGCAAAATATTTCTGCAAGGGGCGAGCAACAGCGTGGTCGGAAAATTTGATCTGTCGGGCAATGCGCAAACAATCGTTTCCCGCCCGGGGCTGTCTGCGCTCAATATCAATTGGCACCTAGATTGGGGTCAGGGCACCAAACAAATCACCGGCACCGTTGCCAATACGAGCTCGAGTGATCCCTGGTCGGCTTCTTTGTTGGCCAATCTGAATATTTACTCCGCCAGCAAACCTTACGGTTCGCCCGCCAAATATACCGTCGTCATTCCACCCTGTCTCGAAGCGCCCGCCTGCGCGCCGCACGGCAGCGGCTATGCCACCATCACCAACAATAACCTGGGCAGTTCAGTCCTGGCCGGCAAACTGGCTGACGCCGTGACCTTCAGCCGAACCGGGCCGGTGACCAAAGATGGCTGTATTCCGGTCTATGCTGACCTCTATTCACACCAGGGCATCTTGCACGGCTGGCTCAATCTCTCCAACGGCGCGCCCGCCGGACGTCTGACCTGGATTCGCCCGACCACTTCGACCGATGGCTTTACCAACGTCGTGGATGTGAACGGCTCGGCTTACACGGTTCCGACCGGCGGCGTTCCAGCCATCACTCTGAGCAATGGCCTGTTGGAAATCACCGAAGCCGACGGGCTGGGTTGTCCCATCACCTTCCAGGCGGCGATCAATCGCACGAACATTGTCAAAGTCGGGGCCACACCAACCAACGCGATGAACGGCTTCTATGATCCGAAGACCGGTGTGTTGACAGTAAAATTCAGACCGACCGGCGCGCTCACCAACCACACCGGCTTCGGCGTCCTCTTGCAAAGCAGCAACGCCGCTTGCGGCGCGATCATCGGCATCACCAACATTGGTTCGATCAATCTGCATTAGAGATTTCCGGCTTGCGGCACCGGCATCTGCGAGACACTGTTTCATCATGCTGAGACCGGACAAAAAATATTCCGTCTATGATCTGCGCCAACTCAAGGGCCGCCGCTGTCTGACCCATGTTCATGTCAAATCCCCCGAGGAAGCCGCCGCCGCCGAGGAAGCCGGGATTGATTTACTGAGCTGCCCTTTTGACTCGCCCGCCGCCCAAGTCCGATTGCCGCTGCTCGTGGCCGCCGCCCCAAAAAGTTTCATCTCCGGCTCCACTCCGCACGGCCTGGCGACACCGGAAGAGGCCATTCGCGTCGGTTTCAAAGCGTTGGAACTCGGCGCCAGTTCGGTTTATTGCTCGGCCAGCCCGCATTTGATCGAGGCCATGGCGCGGGAGGGGATTCCGGTGGTCGGCCATGTTGGGATGGTTCCGCGTCATGCGACCTGGACGAACATCCGCGCCATCGGCAAGACCGCCGCCGAAGCTAGTCAACTATATGGCCAGTTGAAGCGCTTAGAAAATGCCGGGGCTTATGCCGCAGAAATTGAATTGGTGCCGCATCAATTGGCCGCCTATCTGTGCAAAAAAACCTCTTTGTTTCTCATGTCCCTGGGATCGGGCAGCGGGTGCGATTCCCAATTTCTTTTCTCCGACGATATTCTGGGCGACTACGACGAACGCATTCCGCGTCATGCCAAAGCCTACCGCAATTTTCGCCAGGAATATCAACGTTTGCAAAAGGAACGCATCGCCGCGTTTAAAGAATACGCTGAAGATGTGAAGACCGGGCGTTTTCCTGAACGGGAAAATCTGATCTCGATGGATGACGCGGTGTTCAAAGCAGCGGTCAAGGCAATCGATAAATCGTGATTTAATTAGAGCCAATTCACATTGGCTGCTACGAAGATTTATTAAACTTACTTCTTCGCGTACATTCCAGCGATGCTCAGGCTCAAGGCGATTTCATCGGACACTTTCTCCTCCATCTGGCCGGGCATGATGCCGAAGTCGGAACGCTTGATGGTGAAGTTGGAGCGCAAGACCAGCAGGTCTCCTTCCAGCATCGGAAAGCGGGCTTTGAGTTTGCCGGGGAGATAATTGATTTTGACCGGGACCGTGATTTCCTTGGCGATGCCTTTGATGGTCAGTTTGCCGGTCACGTCCGCCGTGGTGACACCGTCTTTGGTGGCGGCATTTTTGAGGGCGGCGGTTTCAAACGTAATCTCGGGAAATTTAGTCACATCCATCCACATGGGGCTGTGCAGATGTTCGTTCATCTTGGGGTTGCCGACGTGGAGAGATTCGGTGGCAATGACGATCTTGCCGCTGATCGTCTCGGGCGCGGCCGGGTCGTATTTCACCGTGCCGGTGATGCCGGTGGCGCTGCCGTTGATGGCTTCGAGCGGGGCGTCGAGTTTGAAGGTGGCGTTGTTGACGCCTTTGGGATCTTTGAAATCGAAATCCATCGGCGCGGCGAGCAAGGAAGTGGAAAGACTGGCGATGGCCAGCAAAGAGAGACAGATATTTTTCATGTGTTGTTTTTCTTTCTAAATAAAAATGAACCGCCAAACATTCCAAGTGACGCCAGCGTCACCACGGCCAGGAAATCCACCCCCGGCCAAAACCCTTTCTGCTGTTCCTGATAATCTATTTGTGTGACCGGGTCAACTTTATGCACGCCGACGGTTGTTTTGGTCCAACCAAGATTCCGGCCGCAGGCCAGCCAAACACCGGCACCCGCCAAAAAAATTACCAGGGCTAATATGCGAAGAGCGCGTTTCACGCTCGAAAGGTTCCGCGCAAACACCAAAACGTCAAATAGATTTGCGTGTCTTTTTGAGATTATACCGATGCGGAGCTGATCGGTTGTTGGAGAGTCTGAAGTGGACCGCGTTGTGCTAACTGGCGCCGTAGTGTCTTTGTTCGGCGGTGCGGCGTTCGTGCCATGGTTTGCCCACGCGATAGAAGCGCAATAACTGGCGGTTGATGTCGGCGAAATCATGCTGGCCGGTGGTGACTTCCTGTTCCACCGCAGTTTCAGCCGTGACAATGGCCTCGGGAAAACGCCCCGCTTCGGCATAGGCGGCGGCCAACGTGCCCATGACGCATAAATCTTTTGGTGCGGGGAGGTGCGAGGCGCGTTCGGCGTGGCGGACGGCTTCGGCGCCATTGCGCAACTTTTCATCGCCGGTGGTAGCGAGTAGCCAGGCGAGATTGTTTAAGGCTTCCACGCAATCGGCATTGAGCAGAAGCGCTTGGCGATATTGAGTCACGGCTTGGGAAGGATCGCCTGTTTGGCTGAGCATGGCGGCGAGGTCGAGGTGGGTCCTGAGATCCGGTTTCAAACGTGAAGCCATTTGCAGATGGTGCAAAGCTTCCGGCAGGCGGCCTTGTTGATCCAGCGCGGCGGCGAAAATTTTGTGCGTCTCCGAATCCATCGGCGCGAGTTGCAAAGCAGCCTTGAAATGCGGCTCAGCCTCTTGAAATTTTCCCTGAAGCGCGAGGGTTCGTCCGAGATTGGAATGGGCTTCGTGATTGTTCGGGTTTGATTGCAAGGAAGAGGCAAAATGATGGACCGCCTGGACATAGTTGGTTCTGGCGGCAAAAATCACGCCGAGATCATTCTGCGCTTTCCACGCGTCGGGATTTTTTGCGATGGTGTCGCGAAAGAGCGTTTCGGGCGAGGCGAAGACCTGGGCGCGTTGATAGCACAAAACCGTCAGCGTCAAAAGCAAGGCACTGGCCACGTAGCGGAAGGCTTTAGGGCTGAACCAAGTGGCCAGGACGCCCGCCGCCAGCGCGACCGGGGCGATCAGGGGCAGATATTGCAAATGATCCGAAACCTGCCAAGCGGTGAGAAATTGGGAATCAAAAAAACCAAGAACGGGAAACAGGGTGATGGCAAAAATCCCCAAACCCAAAAGCACGGGCCGCCCCCAACTGCGGCGAAAACGCCAGCAGACGGCCAGGGCCATGGCGAATAGGAAGATTGGCAGGTAAGTCAGGAAAGCTCCGGGGTCCATATGCCAACGGGGATAAACGACATTTAGATTCAGCGGGGCGAGGGCTTTTGCCAGATAGAACCAGAAGACACGTCCAGCCACGGTCAGATGCTCCCAAAAGCTGATCGGTTCCAGACTCTGCCCCGCCAGGGCCATGGCGATGTGCTTTTGGAACCAGATGGACATCAGGCCAAAAGCCGCCGCCAGAAACAGGAAGGGGCCGGTATGAACAAAATCCGAGCGTGAAGGTCGGCCGCGTTGCCAGACCGCGCAGGCCAGCAGCACGGCGGGCAGCATCACGGTGGAGGTTTTGCTCAGCAGGGCCAGCACGAAAGCAACCAGCGAGAACGCATTCCACAGCGCGCGGCGGACGGGGCGCAGATCGGAAAGCGATTCGTAGTGAAGGTAAAACAAAATGCTCGCCAGAAAAAACGGCAGGGAAAGGGTGTTCTTCAGTTCGGCGATGCGGCCCACGGAATTAACGCAGACGGGATGAAGGGCGAAGATGGCCGCCGCCAGCCACGCGCCGGGAATTTTCAAACGCGCCAACAACCGCCACAGCAGCAGCGCGCTGGTGGCGTGCAGCAGCATGTTGACCGCATGATATGGCCCGGGAGTCAGACCCCAGGCGTGTGTTTGCAGCCAAAAAACAAAGGTGGAAAGGGTGAAATCGGTTTGAAACCAGATGTTCGACGGATTGAATTCTCCGGTGACGAGGGAATTGCCATCGGTCAGCAGATGTTGATCGTCCAGAATAAACATGCCTGGCAGCAGGGGAGAATAGGCGAAGAGAACCAAGGCCAGGATGATGACCGCGCCCAGGGCGGCGCGGAGATGGGCCGTATGGTAAATCTCAATCCGGCCGAACGGCGCGGACGCCGCTCTTTCGATCTCATTGCTTTCGGTTGACAGTTGCATGATGATGCCGGTCAAAGATGACCGTTATGGCTGATTGATTGCGCAACAGAGTAGCGCATCCGCCGCCAGTCGTCTGCGAGGCAACGCTTGAAATCTGGGTAGTGAAATGGCGGAAGTCTTGTAGGTGAAAACACTACTTGAAGCCGAACGAAAGGCTCGCTGCTATTGGCTAAAGGCGCGGACCTGGAAGAACTGGTTGGTGTTGTAAGGCAGGAAACACTCTGTCTCTGGAAAATGGCCTGGAACGTTGGTGAGCAAAGTCATCGCGCCGACATTGACCCCACCCCACACCTGATAGCTGTAATTGGTGCTGCCCGCCCAACTCAAACGGCCCAGGGCCGCAGTCCAGCGGGAAAAATCCATGTGGACGCGCCCGGTATCCTGGTTGGGATCGGTGCCCATGAGTTGCTCACGCATGTTGGAGTAGCCGTCTTTGTCGGGATCGTCTTTTGGACCCTGGGCCAAAGAACCGAAATGGGCCCGTTCCCAATTATCATCGAGACCGTCACCATCCGTGTCAACTATCAGAACGCCTTCGAGGATGAGGCTGACTTGATGGACGTTGCCGGTATTGCCCGCGCCTTCGTCACTGAAACAAACCGTCCAATTCCCGGCGCTGCTTTCAAAGAAATGGTGGGTCGTATAAAACGTCCAGTCCACCGGACCAGCGGTCACGTCCCGGCCATATCGTTCCAGCACACTGCGGGTCCCAGCCGGCGAGACCAGAGTGATGCGGACATCGCCGCGCAGCGGATGATCGGTCAAAACCCGCACACCGACGTGCTCGCAGATCAGGGTGTTGGTCACGTTGAAAACATAGTTCGTGGTGGCAAGGTGGATTTGCGCCAGGGCCGCGTTGTTGGTGGCAAAAAGATTGCGCAACCCTTCACCATCAGTGTTGCCGATGAACACGGCCGGAATCGGCACAAAATCGGTCCCGCTCATGGCGCTCAAGTAATCGCCGCCCGGAAAGTTGTTGGTGTCGCCGGTGTTCGTCGGATAATTATAGATCAGGGCAAAGGCCGCACCGGCTTGCGCCGCGTTATTTATGGCGGTGGCAAAAGACACTTTATCCCGCTGGATCAGCGCTCCTTTGTTGGTCAGGTTCAACCCGGTAAAATTCGTTCCGTAACCGGCATAGACCAGCGGCAACGTCGCTGTTGGATTATCCGCGTGCGGTCCGACACTGGGCAAACAATGGATGGAAAATAAATTCGCCGGAACACCCGCGCCGCTGACCAGCACTCTTAACCCATCGTCCGGAATGGCCGCGAGGTTGGTTGCTGTCAAAATAATATTTGTGGCGGGCGGACGGCCCGGCCAGGACTGGGCCAGGCGCACCGCCACCCCGGCGTCCGGAACGCCGAAGCCAAGATTGTGACTGACCACAAAGCCAGCCCCGTTGGTCACCACATCCGGATCGGCCACCGGATAATGGCGCGAGGATAAAATCAGGATCTGCTGCACATCGCGATAAGTCAGGTTGGTGTTGACAGACAGCATCAAAGCGGCCACCCCGGAAATATGCGGCGCGGCAAAAGAGGTGCCGGAATCGGCCAGGGAAAAGTAATCGTAATTATTCAAGGTCTTATAGGCTGGAGGGTAGGGCGGCACAGGATAGGAAACCGTGTTTCTGCCGTCTATTCCCACCAAGTCCGTGGTGAAAATTCCATCGCCGTTGGTTCCTCCTCCGGGCGCGGCGACCAGCAGGCAGGCGCCGGGCCAGCTATAACTGGCGGGCCAGCCGGTGTTAAAGACCGAGGCCACCGCGATGGCCCGGGGGTCATTCATGTGTCCTTCGTCATCCGCATTCCCCAGCCGGTCACTCTTATTTTCCGCGCCCGCCCGGATCATGACCACTCCGCGTCCGCCCTGGCCGAACGTGACGGCATTGGAAATCCCGATGTTCTCCAGGGTGGTCAGCCCGTATTGCCCGTAACCGGACACGCCCCAGCTATGGTTTTGCACATTGACGCTATTTGATTGATACTGGTACATGGCCATTAAACGATCGTCACTCGTGATGATATTGGCGTTGTTGGTATCGGTAAAAATCACCCAACTGGCCAATTTAACCTCGGGGGCCACGCCCGTCATCCAATCGGTGTTCATGGAAGCGGCAATGATTCCGGCCACGCCCGTGCCATGCGTGGCGAGGACCACGCGAGCCTGCGGACCGGCGTTGGTCGTTTGATTGGCAAAATTGTAATGCGGTGATCCGGCGGTGGCATTGGTCAGTTCGGGATGGGTCAGTTCCAAACCAATATCCGCCTCGGCGACCAAAACACCGCGACCTTTGGCATAAGGCCAAGCGGCCCGGAGATTCAAGTCCACCCCGGCGCTGGAGCCGTCTGCATTACGATTTTCCAGAGGCCACTGTCCGCCCGCGATGGCGAAGCCATAGTCTGTCGGCTGGGGCGCATAGGCACCGAAGAGCGAAGCCTGCTGGCGGATGACCGGATAACACGCCTCCACCTCCGGCAATGCCGCCAGTCGGTGCGCTTCTTTGGCCGCAGTCAACGCATCCGGCGCTTGTAAAATAAAAACGGTGTCGGTCACTTTCTCGGATCTGGTCAAAGGATGGTTCTTCATCAGCCGGTCCAAATCCTCCGGGGATTTTAATTGCACCACCACCCGGCTGCCGAACTGGACGGAATTGGTCGAGCCATCCTCCGGCCACGCGGTCAGCCATTCAGCCTTTGCCACCTGTTCCACCCGATACCCGGCGTGATGCGGCAGGCGAAAGGCGAAGTGGTTTGTGGAAGAAACAGAAAAAGGAACCCGGCCCGGGGCGGCACACAGCGTGCCCGCCAGCAAAATAGAAAGAAAACTCCAAGGCCAAAACCGTTTCATTGAATGACTCCATCTTAACATATTCCGCTGCCAAAGCCAGAAATTAGGAGGCTAATTTCTGGGTTTCTTTCCAGGCGTGGCGGCGGGAAGTGCGGATAATTTGATCCGTTGATAGGCCCCGCGCTTTTGGTCTTCCGGATGAGGTTCAATGGCAAGGATGGTAATATCACCCGCGTCCGGCCCATAGGCCCAAAACAACCGCCCGGCGGAAGGCGTGTTATTTTCCAGATAAGATTGAAAAATCTTGATCCCATGCCTTCGTGTCAAATCATCAATTTCATGCGAAGCCAATCCGGGATGCCGCGGGTTTTGACTCAGGAAAGCCAGGGCTTTCACCAATTTCTTGAAGAATTTTTCTTCGTCCCGGTCCAGCCCGCCCTGTTGCTTGCGCACGGAAAGATCGGCCCAAAACTCCGCCATTTCCGGCAAGCCCATGCGGATTTTAAACGTCATGCCACCCCTTAATAATCCAGAAATTCAGCAAGATCAATCGGGGCGGATGCCTGGCCTTTTTTCAAATTGGCCACGGATTGATCCATCATTTTAAGGGATCGGGCGGAAAGGGCTTGGGGCGGCACCAACACGCGCGGCTCCAGCAGATATGAGCCGTTGGACAAGGCCTTGACGTGAAAATATTTTGTCCGGGCATTGCGCAGATTAATGCGTTTTTTGGTGTCGGCGGCAACATCGTAACTCTCGACCACGGTCACGGCAGGTTTTGACTTGGAGCGGGATATGGTCATGGCTGGCATGGTGTTAATCTGGTGGGTATTCCCACCGTTGTCAACCTGACTTTTTTGCGGGGTTCAGATTTTAAGTGCAATCCACACCGGTCATCAGGCTTAATTCTTGCGCATGAAAAAATTTCTCGCCTTGCTTGGCCTGCTGTCGCTGGCCGTCGCCACCTTCGCCGCCGATGATTTTAAGCGCACCGAAGATGTCATTTATGCGCGCAAATTCGGCACGACGCTGACCCTGGATGTTTTTCAGCCTAAAAAGTCCAATGGTTACGCCATTGTTCATGTGGTCAGCGGCGGCTGGTTTTCCGGACACGAAGCGATTCAGGGGTCGCTGGCTTTTTATCAGCCTTTTTTGACCAATGGTTACACCATTTTCGCCGTGGTTCATGGGTCGCAACCTAAATTTACCATTCCAGAAATCATCGAGGACATGAACCGGTCGGTTCGGTTTATCCGGCATAACGCCAAAAAATATGGGATCAATCCCGACCACATCGGCGTGACCGGCGGCAGCGCGGGAGGTCATCTATCCCTCGTGCTTGGCACGATGGGTGGTCCCGGCCCAGCCGATGCCAAGGACCCGATTGATCGGGAAAGCAGCGCGGTGCAGTGCGTGGCCTGTTTTTTTCCGCCTACGGATTTTCTAAATTACGGCAAGACGGGCGAGGATGTTCTGGGCAAAGGTGTGCTGGAGCCGTTCAAGCCGGCGTTTGGAACAATCCCGAAGGATCAGGCGGAGCGCGAAAAATATGGCCGGGAAATTTCGCCGTTTTATCACATCAGTTCCAACACGCCGCCCAGCCTGATTCTACATGGCGACAAGGACACGCTGGTGCCGATGCAGCAGGCGGAAATATTTGTCAACAAAGCGAAGGAATCGGGGGTTCCGGCCAAATTGATCGTCAAGCCCGGCGCGGGACATGGTTGGGCCAATTGGCAGACGGATGCAGAAAAATTCGTCGTGTGGTTTGACCAGTATTTGCGCGGGATTAAAACGGAGTGAACCTCTAGGTAGTCGGCTATTTTGACGGAGCGCGGGTCTGTGGCACAGTGCCAAGACATCGCTTACAGCTTAGCGCCAAGACATGGCTTACAGTTTGCGAATATGACGCACTGGACGCAAACTGCGGGAGCGGTCGCGTTGATGGAGGGTGCCCAAAAGATCACGGCCGAGGAAGAC
>CAIYOY010000034.1 GCA_903927905.1 uncultured Verrucomicrobiales bacterium
GATCCTTTGAAACCTTAAATGACGAATGAGTAAATCCGAATGACGAAAGAATGTTTAAATGTCCAAATGACGAATAACCGCCAACCGGCTGGCGTCCCGATTAGTCATTCGAGCTTCGTCATTCTTTCGTCATTCGAGCTTCGTCCTTAGACATTTCCTCACCATGTATTTCCTCAAACGCATCCTCTTCTTCGTGCCGCTGTTGCTGGTCATCAGCTTCCTGGCGTTCATGTTGGTTCGAGTGGTGCCGGGCGGTCCGTTTGACAGCGAACGCAAAGCGGCCTCGCCCGAAATCGAGCGCAATCTGAAGGCAAAATATCATTTGGATGAACCGCTGCTGGTGCAATACGGCCGATTTTTAGGCGGGGTGTTGCATGGGGATTTCGGGCCCTCGCTGAAATATCGCAATCACAATGTGGCAGACATCATCGCGCAGGGTCTACCGATTTCCCTGACACTTGGCCTGACGTCTTTTTGTTTTGCGCTGGGCGTGGGGATTCCGATGGGTTTTTTCACCGCAGTCAATAAAGGTTCCTGGCAGGATTACGCGGGCAGCTTTCTGGCGTTGCTGGTGATCTGCATTCCGGGTCTGGTGGTGGGACCAATTTTGATCATGTTGTTTGCCATCAAAATGCGGTTGTTTCCGGTGGCACTTTGGGGGACGCCATCGCACGTGATCCTGCCGACGCTGACCCTCGGCCTCTATTTCTCCGGACGCATCGCACGATTGATGCGCGAAGGGATGATGACCACGCTTCATTCCGAATTCATCACCACGGCGCGGGCCAAGGGCTTGAGCGAAACGGCGGTCCTGCTCAAACACGCTTTCCGCATCGCGGTCCTGCCGGTGCTGTCGTATTCCGGGCCGTTGCTGGCTGATTTGTTGACTGGTTCATTCGTGGTGGAGAATCTTTTCCAGATTCCCGGCATCGGCGTTTTCATGGTGAACAGTTCGCTGAATCGCGATTACACCATGGTGGTCGGATTGGTTTTGCTCTATGCGGTGCTGTTGCTGGTTTTAAATCTGGCGGTGGATTTCGCTTACAGCATGTTGGATCGGAGGGTGAAATATGAGTGACGCAAAATCACCAGTGCATCTTAGCCCGAACCAAAAAGCCTGGCGGCGCTTTCAGCGAAATCACGGCGCGATGGTGTCGGCGGTGATTTTGACCGTGCTGGTCTTGCTGGTTTTGATTTGGCCGCTGTTCAGCCGCCCGTTCCTGACTTCAACACTCCCTGCGGCGATCAGCTACAATCCCAATGCCGTCTCGGACGCGCAGTTTGCCGCGCCGAGCCACGCGCATTGGTTTGGCACCGACGTGCATGGTCGAGATCTGCTGGCGCGGATTTGTTACGGCGCGCGGATTTCACTGTTTGTCGGATTGGTGGGCGCGGCGGTGAGTTTGATCATCGGAGTTCTTTGGGGAGCGATCGCGGGTTATTGCGGTGGACGTTTTGACGAAGCGATGATGCGCTTCGTGGATATTTTATATTCCATGCCTTCGATTGTCTTTGTCATCGTGCTGATCACGACGTTGAACGCGGTTCTGGCCCTTCGACAAGCGGGGGGGCACGGGATGTCCCCGGAGGCGGTACGGATGTGGCAATTCGCCGGATTGTTTGTCGGCCTCGGCGCGATTTCCTGGCTGACCATGGCGCGAATCGTGCGCGGACAGGTGTTGTCGTTGCGAACGCGTGCTTTCGTGGATGCCAGCCGCGTCCTCGGAGCCACGCACACACGCATTCTGCTCCGCCATATTTTGCCGAACGTCTATGGCATCATCATCGTTTATCTCACCCTAACCATTCCCTCCATCATCCTTTACGAATCCTTCCTCAGCTACTTGGGCTTGGGCATCCAACCACCGCAAGCCAGCCTCGGTTCCCTCATCGCCAGTGGCGCGGAACAAATCAATTCCGTCCGCATATACTGGTGGTTGATTGTTTTTCCCGGCGGAATGTTGGCCACAACGCTGCTGGCGCTGAACTTCGTCGGCGATGGCCTGCGGGACGCGTTTGATCCGAGGGAGAAGTAAGCTGGTCAATTGTGATTAACTTTTCATTGACGCTCGCCCCTCGGTCACTAACATTCAGCCTGTTTAGTTTTAATCAGAATATATAAAAAATATGGCACTTAAAGTTGGTATCAATGGTTTTGGCCGCATTGGCCGTTTGGTTTTTCGCGCGATCGCTGAACAAGGTTTGCTCGGAAAAGAAGTCGAAGTCGTCGCCGTCGGGGACATCGTTCCCGCCGATAACCTCGCTTATCTGCTCAAATACGACTCCACCCAGGGCCGCTTTGCTGGCACGGTTTCTTCCAAGAAATCGGCGGCGGACAAACTGGAAGACGACGTTTTGATCGTCAATGGCGCCGAAATCAAAGTCGTCAGCGCCAAGTCCCCGGCGGAATTGCCGTGGAAAGCGCTCGGCGTGGAACTCGTCATCGAATCCACCGGCCTCTTCACCGATGCGGAAAAGGCCAAAGGCCATCTCACCGCCGGCGCGAAGAAAGTCATCATTTCCGCCCCGGCCAAGGGCGAAGACATCACCGTGGCCATGGGTGTCAACCACGACAAATACGACGCGGCCAAGCATCACATCATTTCCAATGCGAGCTGCACCACGAACTGCCTCGCGCCCATCGTGCATGTGTTGCTCAAGGAAGGTTTCGGCATTGAAGAAGGTTTGATGACCACGGTCCATTCTTACACCGCCACGCAGAAAACGGTGGATGGCCCCAGCAAGAAAGATTGGAAAGGCGGCCGCAGCGCAGCCATCAATATCATTCCGTCCACCACCGGCGCGGCCAAAGCCGTCGGACTCGTTTGCCCGGAAGTCAAAGGCAAGCTGACCGGCATCTCTTTCCGCGTGCCGACGCCGACGGTTTCCTGCGTGGATTTGACCGTGCGCACCGTGAAAGACACGAGCTACGCCGAGATTTCCGCCGCGATGAAAAAGGCCAGCGAAACCTATCTCAAAGGCATTTTGGAATACACCGAGGATGAAGTGGTCAGCAGCGATTTCATCCACAGCAAGGCCTCGTCCATCTATGACAAAGGTTCCGGCCTGGAATTGAACAGCCGCTTTTTCAAGCTGATCAGTTGGTACGACAACGAATGGGGTTACAGCAACCGCGTGGCCGGTTTGTTGTAGTATGTGATCAGCAAGGGAATCTGAGTTTTACGGCAGTTTTACAAAAAAGCGGCGATTCAGCAATGGGTCGCCGCTTTGTTTATTCGGAATGCAATTAGTCGAAAATATCGAACATTTACTGTGTTTTAGCGTCAATACCTTTGCTAAGGTAGGAACGGGTAACACCGTTATCCCATAGTGTAACTATATGAAAACAAACAACTTAACATCAATCAGAACCAGCGCCTATATCCTGATGGCGGCTGTCGCCAGCGCATCGCTGACCGGCTGCTACACCCCGGATGGGCGTCCGGATAACACCGCGACGGGAGCCTTGGCTGGCGGTGCTTTTGGCGCGGCAACCGGCGCGTTGATTGGCGGGGCGAATCATAATGCCGGTGGCGGCGCGGCGATTGGCGCGGCGGCGGGCTTGATTCTTGGTGGATTGATCGGGCACTCGGCCGATCAGGAGCAGGAAAGACGCCTGCGGGAACAGGCCCCCGCGACTTATACCAAGGCCGTCCAAGCCACACCCCTCTCTGTCGCCGATGTTAAAGCGATGGCCAAGGCTGGCGTCGCAGAAGACACCATCATCGCGCAGATCGCTAATTCCCGCACCATTTACCATCTGAGCGCGAACGACATCATTGATTTAAGTAATGCCGGGGTCGGCCAAAAAGTCACGACCTACATGATCAACACGCCCAATACCGTGGCGGCGACACCTACGGCTGCGGTCGTGGCCGAAGCACCGCCGCCTCCGATCGTGGAAACAGTGGTGGTTTCGCCTGGACCGGATTACGTATGGACCAGCGGCGAATGGGTTTGGCACGGGGGTTGGTATTGGTCCGCGGGGTACTGGTCGAGGCCGCCTTATCCTCACGCCGTGTGGGTGGGTGGGTATTGGGGTCACGGACCTCGTGGCTATGTGCATTATGGCGGGCACTGGCGCAGATAAAACTCAACGGAAGTAATTTTTCAGAAACGGCGATCCAGCAATGGATCGCCGTTTTTTCTGTCATCTGCCGAAACATCTCTTAGGCTTTTCCCATGCGAATCATTGCTGGCAGCGCGGCCGGAACCATTTTAAAAGTCCCCAAAGGCTTCGATGTCCGGCCCACGCCTGACCTCGTGCGGCAGGCGATTTTTAACAGCCTCGGAGAACGCGTGGTTGGCGCACGCGTCGTGGAACTGTTCGGCGGCACCGGCGCCTTGACGCTCGAATGTCTCAGTCGCGGGGCGATCCATGGCGTCTGCGTGGAGAAATCGAGCAAGCACGCGCAATTCATCCGCCAGAATCTGGAACTGGCCCGCCTCCCCTCCTCCATGCTGGATGTCCGGGTGCAGGATGCCTTTACCGCCATCGCGCAACTGGCTGCGGCGGAACAAAAATTCGATCTCATCGTCGCCGATCCGCCTTACGGCGAAAAAAATGTCGGTCGCCGTTCCACCTCCCTCGCGCAGCAGATGCTGGACTGTACTGATTTGCTGAGGTTAATCACTCCTGAAGGCCGTTTCATCCTCGGCCACACCAAACGCGACACCTTGACCCTGCCCGATTGCTGGGAAGAAACCAAAATGCTCAAGCACGGCGACACGGTGATGCGCTTTTTCAAACTAAAACCAAATCCATGACCAAAATCTTTGCTCCCGCTCTCGTGGCGGGCCTGTTATTGTCCGGAGTAGTGTCAACTGCTATCGCCCAGGAAAAAATTCCGACCGCGTGGAACCCGGCCACCTCCGCCGGGTTGCAAAAACTGCTCGATGACGCCGTGCAGAAAACGTTCGCCCAATTTCCCGAGCTGAAAAAGGATGAGCTGGCGTCCACGTTGATCGAATTGCGCGACCCCAAAAAACCGGTGCAGGCCAGTTATCGCGGCGATGCCCTCATCTACCCTGCCAGCGTGATCAAATTATTTTACCTCGCAGCGGCGCATCGCTGGATGGAAGACAAGAAAATCGCGGACACCGCTGAACTCCGTAAGAACATGCGCGAGATGATCGTGGATTCCTCCAACGTGGCGACGCATTACATCATTGATGACATCACCGGCACGACCAGTGGGCCGGAGTTGTCGGAAAACGAAATCAAGGTCTGGTGGGAAAAGCGCAATGCCGTGACGCAGTATTTCACGACGCTGGGCTACACCAATATCAATGCCAGCAAAAAACCGTGGGATGAAGTCCCCACGGAAGGTCGCGAAGTCCAGGCCGTCAAATTATTCGAGCCGAAACGGAATTGGTTAAATACTGACTCCACCGCGCGGTTGATGTCAGAAATTGTCACCGGACAAGCTGTGACACCGGACCGTTGCAAACAGATGATGGAATTGCTCCACCGCGATCCGTTTGACCAAGCCCATCCCAATTCGCAGGCGAAAGACTTCACCGGCCTAGCCGTGACACCCGGAACCAAACTGTGGTCCAAAGCCGGCTGGACCACAGAAACCCGTCATGACTGCGCTTATTTGGAACTCACTAACGGCGCACATTTCGTCCTCGTCACCTTCACGGTCAATCACGCCAACGAACATCAGATCATTCCCACGCTGGCGCGGGTGGCGATTGCGGGCATGGAGAAATAGGACAATTTGACCCAGTCCCCCCGCCTGTGCGGCCAGACGCCCACGGTCACTTTTGAATGGATTCACCCTGAATCGGTCTTAATCCTTGGAATAACCCGTTGCAATTCAGGGCCGAAACCGTAACCTTTTAGTGGTTGCGCCGGCCAAGGCCGGGCAGAAACCAATGCGACAATTTATTACCATCGCCAGTAACGCCTTTATGGAACTGATTCGGCAGCCGATTTTTCTGCTGCTGATGACGGTTTCCGCCATGTTTGAGGTATTTCTGGCCTGCATCAATTACTTTGGCCTCGGTGACGAGCCTAAATTGATCAAGAACTCCGCCCTCGCCGTCATGTTCCTTTCCGGGCTGTTTAGCGCGGTCTTGAGCGCGTCCTCTTCGGTGGCGCGGGAGATTCGCACCGGGACGGCCCTAGCGGTGCTGTCGAAGCCCATCGGCCGGGCGCAATTTCTGCTGGCCAAATATGCTGGCCTGGCCCTGGCCTTGACCGTCCTCACTTACGTCAATTGTATCGCAGTGTTGCTGGCCACCCGCATGGCGTTTGATACTTATGGGGATGTGGATATTCCGGGTTTAAGCATGTTCCTCGGCGCTTTGGTGGTGGCTTACGCGGCGGCCGGGTTCACCAATTTTTTCCTGCGCCGACAATTTGTGGCCGATGCGGTCTTTGCGGTGATGATCACGGTCACTCTGGCCTTCGCCATTTTGCATTTTGTGCCGCGGGAAGCGACCCGCATGGCGGAAAATTACACCGGAATTGATTGGCGGGTGATTCCGGCGGCGGCTTTAATCCTGATGGCCCTGTTGATTTTGGCGGCGCTGGCCCTGGCCTGTTCGACGCGGCTGGAGGTCATACCGACGCTGGCCATTTGTTCGGCGTTGTTTATGCTGGGACTGGTTTCGGATTATTTTTGGGGGGAACGCGCGCGGACCGGCCAATGGTGGGCCTCGGCGCTTTATGCGATCACGCCAAACTGGCAGCAGTTTTGGATTGCGGATGCGCTGGAAGGGGATAAAAAAATCCCGCTGAGTTATCTGGGCAAAGCCCTCGGTTACGCCGCCGGGTATATCGCGGCGGTGCTGGCCATCGGTTTGGCCCTGTTTGAAGATCGTGAATTAAGTTAAAAATTGAGCATGGATCAGAGCGCAAAAAAAATTGGATTGATCAATTGGATCGTATTGCTGGTGACCGCCGTGGCCCTGCTGTTGGTCAGTCGTCTGGTCAATTCGGCGGCCGGAGTGCTGGCGACGATTTTGGCGGGTTTCGGTTTTCTCGTTTCGCTCCTGAGTTATTTTCAGGCGCGATTGGTGGAGCGGGAACACTTCGAACGACTGGAAATAGAGGAGTTGAGCAAGACCCGCGGCAGCGCGTCGCTGTTTGAATCGTCGGGCGCAGACACTTTCCCGGCCAAACGTTCCCGCGAGCAGTTCGAGAAATATTTTGTGCCGGCCTTCACCGTGGTGCTGTTTCTGGCGCAGGCGGCGGCGGCTTATTTTCCCTGGAAAATGGCGGCCACCATGCCGGCCATGACGCAAAATCAAGCGGCTTTGGGCCAGACCCTGGCGCTGCTGGGCTTGCTCATGCTGGCGTTGTTTTTGCTCGGCAAATATTCGGCGGGATTGGTCCGGTTACAGAAACAGAAATTGCTCGGACCGAGCGCCGCTTATTTATTGCTCAGCGCGTATGCCTGCGTGGCGGTGGCCGGCAGCATTGTGGGGACGGTCTGGATGGGTTTTCCGCGAGTAGATTTTATCGTGGCGCGCGCGCTTTGCGTGGTGGCCGGATTGATCGCGTTGGAAACATTGCTTGGGTTGATCCTCGAAATTTATCGTGTCCGCGTGAAGGGCCGGGAAGACCGCTTGCTTTATGAAAGCCGTTTTGTCGGTCTGCTGAGCGAACCGGAAGCGATCATCACCACGGCCGCCCATGCGTTGGATTACCAGTTCGGTTTCAAGGTTTCTGAAACCGGATTTTACCGCTTTCTTCGCCAATATATCTTATGGCTGGCGCTGGCCCAATTTATCATCCTCGTGCTGTCCAGCAGCGTGGTGTTGATCAATACCGGCGACGAAGCCTTGCTCGAACGTTTTGGCGCTCCTGTCGCCGGACGCGAAGTGTTGACCGCCGGGCTGCATTTCAAATTGCCGTGGCCGGTGGATCAGGTGCGAGTTTATCACACGGAACAAATTCAGACTTTTGTCGTCGGCTCGGAACCGGAAGGCGCGGAAACGGAAAGCACCATTGTCTGGAGCGTGGCCCATGCGAAAGAGGATAATTTGCTCGTGGCGGCGCGTGAGCGCGAATCGCTGGTTGTGACTAATGAGGCGCAGAAGAGTCCGCCGGTTAATCTGCTTTCCGTCAGCATTCCCGTACAGTTCCAAGTGACTAATCTTTCCAAGTGGGCCTATGTCAATGAAGACCCCGATGAATTGCTCCGTAAATTATCCACCCGCGAAGTGGTCTATTATCTAGCCAGCGCTGATCTGGATGATTTGATGTCCCGTGGTCGGGCCAAGGCGGCGGTGGCTTTGCGGGAACGCATTCAGGCTGAGGCGGATAAGAAGGATCTGGGAGCGAGAATCATGTTTGTCGGCTTGGAAGATATTCATCCGCCGGTGAAGGTGGCGGAGTTTTATGAAAAAATTGTGGCAGCGGGCCAGACCCGGGAAGCGAAAATTCTCGAAGCCGAAGCGCACGCTTTGGAAACGAACGCCCTGGCCCGAGCTGAGGCCTTCAAAAAAGTTAATGATGCCCAATCGGAAAGCCATCGCTTCATCACCAACGGGGTGGCTCGGGCGATGCTTTTCACCAATCAATCGCTGGCTTATGCCTCCGCCCCGAGTGTTTATGTGCAGCGGGCTTATCTGCAAACGCTGGTGGATAACAGCCGCGACGCCCGCAAATACATCATCGCCTCGACCAATACACCGAGTCTTTTGCAATTGAATCTCGAAGAAAAAATTCCGGATCTGACCGACCGCATTGTCGTTCCCCCGGACAAGAAATAATATGAAACGCAATCCCATTGTCATCATCATCGCCGGCGTGCTGATCCTCGTTTTCGGCCTGCTGCTGTTTGTCTATCAGGTGCGGAAATCCGAAGTCGCCGTCGTTACGTTCTTCGGCAAAACCGACCGCGTCAAAACGGAGCCCGGCCCCGGCTGGCGCCTGCCCTGGCCCATTGAAAATGTTTATAAGCTCGATCAACGCATCCAGAATTTTGAAGGGAAATTTGAAGAAACAAAATTGCCCGACCAAAACATTCTGCTGGTGCTGACCTACGTCGGCTGGCGCATCAGCGATCCGAAGGAGTTTTTCCCCAAGTTCGCAGGGGGTTCGATCGAAGAGGCGGAGAAAGCCCTCGAAGGTCTGGTGCGCAGCGCCAAGAACGAGGTGGCCGGGCAGCATCCGCTGGCGGATTTCATTTCCGCCGATGAGAAGCAGATGAAGTTCAGCCAGATCGAAAAGGAAATCGAGGACCGCGTGCAACAGCAGGTCAAGGAACACCATTACGGTTTGGAAATTAAATTCGTGCAGATCAAAAAAATCGGCCTGCCGGAAAGCAACACCCAGACGGTGTTTGACCGCATGACCTCCGAACGCCAGAAATACATTTCTAAAATCCAATCCGAAGGCGAAGAAGCCGCCACCAAGATAAAATCCGCCGCCAATCGGCAATCAGCTGAAATGATCGCCGATGCCGATGCCCAAGCTTTGCAAATCAAGGGACAAGGCGAAGCCGAAGCCATCAAGTCGCTCGCCATCCTCCAGCAGAATCCCGAGCTGGCCAATTTCAACATGAAGATCTCGGCGCTGGAACAATTGTTGAAGGAAAAATCCACGCTGATCCTCGATCAGAGCACCCCGCCGCTGGATTTATTGCAGGGACCGAAACCCGCCACTGGCGCGCCGTCGAAATAAGATTAATTTGCATCCATGAGCGAACACGAGCCAATCGAATTGAAACCGGCCGGGGAAGACGCCGGTTCCCAGGCGCTTTCCGAAGCGTTGCGCAGCAGTTTCATCATCGTTCGCGTGTTGATGGTGGTGTTATTGCTGGTGTTTCTTTGCTCCGGAATTTTCTCGGTTGGACCACAAGAGAACGCCATCATCCTCCGCATGGGCAAACCGGTCGGCGATGGCAGAAATGCCCTGCTCGGCCCCGGCCTCCACTTCTCCTGGCCAAAACCGATTGATGACCATACCAATATTCCCATCAGTTCGCTGCAAATCGCTGACACCACCGTCGGTTGGTACATGCCCTTGGAAGAGATGGGCAAGGGTAATGAACCGCAGCTGCGGCCATCATTGAATCCAGCGAATACCAGTTATACTCTGACCAGCGATACCAACATCATCCATGTCACCGCCCGTCTTCACTATCGCATCAGCGACCCGATTCGTTTTCATTTCGATTTTGCGGATGGCCGGCTGTTTGTGACCAACGCCTTGAACAATGCCATTCTCTTCGCTTCGGCGCAGTTCACGGTGGATGATATTTTGACCAAGCGGGTGGCCGCTTTTCGCGAAATGGTCGCGAGCAGGGTCAAGGATTTGATCGAGCAACAACAGCTTGGGGTCTCCTTTGAGCAACTCGATGTTCAGGCCATCCCGCCGCGTTATCTGCAAGGCAAGTTCAATGAAGTCACCCAGGCTTCCGTCAAGCGCGATGATACTCTTAATAAGGCAGACAGCTACGCCACCGAAACCTTGGGCAAAGCGCGGGCGGAGGCCGAGTCGCGCATCAACACCGCTCAAGCCGCGCGGACCCGGCTGGTCGGTCTGGTGGCGGCGGAACAAAAGAATTTTTCCGACATGCTGCCGCAGTATCAGGCGAACCCGGAGCTTTTTCTACGCTTGCGCCAGATGTCCATGCTGGAACGCGTCCTGGCAGGAGCCAGGGACAAAATCATCCAGCCACACAACGGTGCGCGGGAATTGCGTCTGATCCTGGGCCGCGAACCGAAATTGCCAACGGCGCAAACTAATTCAGTTGCGCCATAAATTTTATGCAAGTCACCTCTCTCCTCAGCCGCGAAGATGATGAACATGATCATCACGATCACGATCACGATCACGATCACGATTATGACCATGATCACAAACATGATGAATCGTGCGCCTCGTGCGGACACGACCACAGCCATGCGACTTTGCCGTTGGCGCAGACTTTGATTGGGTTGATTTTTGTCCTGAATTCTTTTGCGGTGGACGCGCTTTTTTCATCCGGTGCCAAAGCGGTGGCCGATGCCAGCGCGATGATCGGGGCGATCATTTTGGGGTATCCGATCATCTGGACGGCCATGGTTGATCTGCGTCGGGGTTTGCTCACCACCAATGAACTGGTGGCGATGGCGGTGCTCGCGTCCTTCGGTTCGGCCCATTATCAGGAAGCCGGCGTGGTCGCTTTCTTTATGTTGTTGGGCCAGATCATCGAAACTCGCACGGCGGAAGGCGCGCGCGCTTCGATTGAATCTCTGATCAAATTGACTCCAGTCAAAGCCCGCCGCATCACCAAGGAAGGCGAAGAAGAAGTCCCGACGAAATTGCTCGCCGTGGGCGATGTCATCCGCGTCCGGCCCGGCGACAACGTGGCGGCGGACGGCATCATTCTGAGCGGGCAAGGCTCGTTCAATCAAGCGAATATCACCGGTGAATCATTGCCGGTGGACAAGAAGCCGGGCGATGAAGTTTTTGCCGGCACGCAAAATTTGACCGGGGTGCTGGAAATCCGCGTCAGCCGCGCCGGTGAAGACACCACGCTGGGCAAGGTGCGCGAACTGATTTTAGCCGCCGAGAAAACGAAGCTGCCGATCATGCGCATCATTGACCAATACATGGGCTTTTATACGCCGCTGGTTCTGGTGATTGGCGCGTTGGTCTGGGCGTTCACCAATGATTTGAGCCGCGTCATTGCGGTCTTCATCGTGGCTTGTCCGTGCGCTTTTATTTTGGCAACGCCCACCGCGATGGTCGCGGCGCTTTCGGCGGCGGCCCGTTTGGGTATTCTGATCAAAAATGTGGGCGACATTGAATTGGCCGCGAAGATCAATGCGTTTGTCTTTGACAAGACCGGCACATTGACCACGGGCAAATTGGCCGTCAGCCGTTTGGCTCCGGCCGATGGCGTTACGCCCGCCGAGTTGTTGCGCATCACCGCTTCGGCGGAAAAATACAGCAACCATCCCACCGCCAAAGCGCTGGCCAATCTCGCTGGCGAAGCCGGGGTGCCGCTGATTGAACCGAAAGATTTTTCTGAAACGGCCGGACGCGGCATCAGCGCACAGGTGGATGGTGCGAAAATCATCGTCGGTCGCGCACAATGGCTCAAAGACCATGGCGTCACGGAAGATTTCATGAAGTCGGTAGATTTGAACGAAACCGAGGGGTTCAGTTTAATTTTCGTAGCACGCAACGGCAAGTGCATCGGCTGGGTCGGTTTGCAGGATCAGACCCGGCCGGAAGCCCGCGAAGCGCTGGCGGAATTGAAGGTCTGTGGCGCACGTCGTATTGCGATGATTTCCGGCGACCGTCAGCCGGTGGCCTCCCGGGTGGCCCGCGAGATCGGCTGCGAAGAAGTCATCGGCGAATGTCTGCCGCAGAATAAAGTGGAATTTGTTCGCCAAATGAAAAGTAAAGGTTACCGCGTGGCCGTGGTCGGCGACGGCGTTAATGACGCGCCTGCGCTGGCCGCTGGTGATCTCGGCATCGCCATGGGCGCGGCAGGCAGCGAAGTGGCCATCCACAGCGCGACCATTGCGCTGATGAATAACGATCTTCGCCGGTTGCCGTTTCTGGTGAAGCTTTCGCGCCAGACCCGCGCGGTGATCAATCAGAATTTCATGATCGGAATTTCGTTCGTCATCGGCGGATTGCTTTTGGCGGCGCTGAAATATATCAGTCCCATTGTCGCGGCGATGTTGCATGTGGTGGGTTCGTTGATCGTCGTTTTCAACAGCGCCCGCTTGGTTCGTCAGGGCGAAGAACTGGACCCGCACGTTGTGGTGGTGGAAAATAATACGCCCAGTAAACCCAGCACGCCCGTGGCGGCTATCACTCCGAAACTGGCATGACCGTCGTTGCCACAATCTTATCCCGGAGTGCGGACATTCCTGTCCGCAGCGGCGTGACAAGTGCAAGCGGTGTCAGGATTAACCAGAGCCAGCCATCCGCGCAAATCGGGTTTGAAATTAATCACATCAACTTTCCGCCCCACCTTGCTGCGGACAGGAATGTCCGCACTCCGCTAAAGCCATGACCACCGTTGCTGAAAATCCACAATCGCAAACCGGAAATCCGAAATCTACGGAAGCCGTCATTTCCGTTCGTGGTTTGACCAAAGTTTTTAAGGATTTCTGGGGCCGCCCCAGAGCGCGCGCGGTGGACAACGTGGATTTTGAAGTTCGGCGCGGAGAAGTGTTTGGTTTGCTCGGGCCGAATGGCTCTGGAAAATCCACCACTGTCAAGATGCTGCTCGGCCTGCTTTATCCGACCAAAGGACACATCGAGGTCTTTGGCCATTCCCCGCGTCACGTGGCGACCAAGGCGCGCATCGGTTATCTGCCGGAAGAATCTTATCTCTACCGTTTTCTTGACTCGCACGAGACGCTCCAATTTTTCGGCAATCTGTTTGACTTGCCCGAAGGCCAGCGCAAACAACGCGCCGAACAACTGCTTGACATGGTCGGCTTGAGCCAAGTGCGCACCCGCGTGGTCGGTGAATTTTCCAAGGGCATGCAACGCCGCATCGGCCTGGCCCAGGCCCTGATCAATGATCCGGATCTCGTCATTCTCGATGAACCGACCGCCGGTCTTGACCCGCTCGGCTGCCGCGAAGTGAAGGATTTGATTCTCGCTTTGGCTCGCCGTGGTAAAACCGTCATTCTCAGCAGTCATTTGCTTTCCGACGTGGAAGATGTTTGCGATCGCGTGGTGATTTATTACGGGGGAAAAATTCAGGCGATGGGGACGTTGAAAGAATTGCTTTCCAAGCCCGATGTCGTGCGCATCACCACACCGCCGCTTTCCCGCGAAACCATGGAAAAAGTTTTGGCAAACATCCGTCTTGATGTGGCCGCGGACAAAGTCCAGATAGATAATCCCCGCCAAAATCTCGAAAGTTACTTTCTCGATGTCGTGCGCAAGGCCAAGGAAAGTTCCAGCGAAACGAGCGGCGCCACGTCGGGCAACCGCGTCGCCGCCTATCTGCGTGGCGGAGCCGAGGCCACGCCCACGACCGATAAAGTCCTTGATCGCCTGACCACTGCCGCGGTCGAAAAACCGGTGGAAAAACCAGCCCCTATCCCGGAACCCACGGTAAAAATCGCCGAAGCCAAATTGGAAAAGCTGATGCAACCATCCGCCCCCGCGCCTGTCCCCACCCCGGTTTCTCCCGCGCCCGAGCCGCCTGCTGATCTGAATAAGGCAAACGAAAAACTCTCCTCTCTGCTCGGCAAACCGAAATAGATTTGAGCATCAGTATCAATAATTTCAACTGGCGATTGTTCGCTTTTAGAGAGTTTTCGGGGTGCGCTTTTGTGCCAATTCCTTGCGAATTTCAGATATTATTTTAAGTGGCTCTGTATAGGTCAACCATTCTGCCCCTTGAATATCAAACTTTGCTTTATCATCTTCAGCCATTGCATTGAAGTTGCATGTGACTTTATCTAAAGCAAATTTGTGACCGTCTAGCTTGAGCGCAATACCGAGGCTAATCACGCCGAAAGGGGCTTCCAATTTTGCGTAAAGAACGAGTTCTCGCCCCATAAAAGCCCGGCACACAATTTCATCGTTTTTTGCATTGGGGAAAGGGTCAAAATCTAAATTTATCATTTCTGAGTGAAATCCCATTATATCATTTTTGCGAACTTCAAAATAACGGTCTCGCTCTTCGGTTTCGTAGCTTAATAAGATTATATTTTTGTCAATTTTCTTTCTTGATAACCCCAATTCAGCCAATGGATTTTTGGGGATATCTTGAAACGTAATAGTTCCTTCAAGGGGGCTGGCTGGCAAAGATAATACAATTTTGGCTGTTGCGCTTTCATGAATATTTTTAGCTTCCTTATGAAAGTTAAGAAAAAAAGATTCTGTCTGATCTAAATTTTTCCCATAGACGGCTTGGATTATGACTGAGAATTCTTGGGTTACAATACGGTGGTGCTTTTTTACAAGATCTATCAAATCAAATTCGATTTCTAGCCGTTTCAGCAAATTGCTTTTTTTCCATCCGTTATAATCCTGGAGCAGAGCAGCCCTGGAGTATTTCAGTGTTAACACTCGTCCAACTTCTTCTTGCAGGAGGTGCATTTCACCGATGGGAAAACCACAATGTTGAGCAAAATTTCGAAAGTCTTGAAAAAACGCATACTCAAAACTTTTATTTTCCAAGAGGTGAATATATTTTTCGAATTTTAATACCTGCTCTGATTTTGCACCGAAGTCACGACTCAAACTTGTCTCTAGGTGGTGTCGCAGAGCATAAGCCGAAGAAAGATAATTCATGTAATGACGATTTGCTTCCGATAAGGCTATTTCTGTCTCCAGGTGGTCAGATGTTTGAAGTTGTTTGATAAATTTATCAAGTGCTGAAAAATTCAGTTCAAGAATATGTAGCAAAGAAAATCTGCGACGAAGCTTGCGGAATTCGGTGAAGGTTTTTTCTATATCAGCAAATTGCTCGGCGCTAAATTCTCGGATGCAATGGACATTATACGATTTATCCGGTTTGGTGAATACAGCAGTTAAGTAGGCCATGTTCAATGAAGGACGAAATATTGGGATTGTGTCAATTGTATAATTTTAAACATTCCAAGCCAGTGTCAGTCCCAACTATTTACACTTTCCGATGGAAGCATTTGCGGACGATTTGACGCGGGGTCGGTTCACGCGAACACCAAACGGCCTTTGGGTTCGGGAATCGGACGGCCAAGCTCTTTCGCCGTGGCCAGCCATTCCTTGATCACAAAGTCCACGTTTTTGAGCGCGGCTTGCTTGGTCGCGCCATCGGCGGCGCAGCCCGGCAATTCCGGCACTTCGGCGATGAACGCTTGGTCCTCGTCACTCCAGTAGATGATGACTTCGTATTTGCTCATAAATTTTCCTCGGAGAGTTTATACTTTAAAATCACATTCCGCACCTGTTTTACCTGATATGGTTTTGCACTCGCCCCGCGCGGTTGCAGATTCAGGATTTCTTCAATGCCAGCGCAATAGAAAATGTGATGGCTGCCGCGCACCCGCATGGAGAAGCCAAGCCGCTGCAACAAATGGCACAAGCCGTCGAACGGGATATTCGCGTCAGCAGTGCCGGAGAGGATTTTCTCCAAAAGTTTGGCGGGTTTGCTCATTTTTGCTCATCAGACCGTAGCGGCCCGAGTTCATGGTCGAAGGCAATCCGCATCGCACGATCCCGCAAATGCTGGCGCTCGTTAGGAGTCAGTTTGTTCATGCGGGGGCGGTAATTTTCCACGAGTAGGTGCCTGGGGTTTTCTGTTCCGCGTTGTTCTTGGCAACTTTCACTGCTGATTCTATGGCACCGCTGCGGATAGAAGTCAAAAAGATATGCAAGTTTGATCACAACTGAGCACACAAACGCACACCTGCACACCCATTTATCATTGGCCATCACCTCGGTTCCTGTCTAAATTATCCCATGATTTGGTCATTCGGAAATAATTCATGAAGCGCATTCTCGCCATAGCGGGCCTGACGTGGAAAGCCGCTTTTCGTTACCGGCTGTTCTGGGTGTTGGCGGCCTTGCTGCTGGCGGCGGTCGTCGGATTGCCGTTATTGCTCAAGGACGATGGCACGGCCCAGGGGTTTACTCAGATTCTGTTGACCTACACTTTGAGCGCGATCACCGCCTTGCTCAGCATCGCCACGCTGTGGCTCTCTTGCGGCACGCTGGCCCGCGATGTCGAGGAATGCCAGTTGCAAATGGTGACGACGAAACCGATCGCCCGCTGGCAAATCTGGATCGGCAAATGGGTCGGCATCCTGGCGCTGGATGCGTTGTTGCTGGCCATTTCCGGCGCGGCGGTTTTTTTTCTGATGCAATATCGCTCGGGCCATCTTCCCGCCAACGAACAAAAAATCCTGCACGAAGAGATTTTTGTAGCCCGCGCTTCCATTAAAGAACGGGCCGCCAATCTCCAGCCGATTATTGACCAACTCGTTGAGCAACGATTTAAAAAGGCCAATCTGTCCAGCACCGACCAGGCGGAAATCCGCAAGCAAGTCACGGAACAAGTCCGCGCCCAGGCCCAAGTCGTTCCGCCCGGCTATCCCCGCCGCTGGGTGATTGACCTGAGTTCCCTGCCAGCCAGCGTTCGCACGCAACCGCTTCAAGCTCGCGTGAAATTTGAAAGCGCCGACACCAATCCAGGCTCCACTTACAGCACTTTGTGGCAGATCGGGCCGCCCAATTCCCCACGTCAGGTCCGGGCGGAACAAGTTCTGCCGCCCAGTTCATTTCAGGAATTTTCCATCCCGGCCGGTCTGCTCGATGACCAGGGCAAGTTGACCGTGGATTTTATCAACCCCAACAATGTCGCATTGCTCTTCACGATTGAGGATGGTTTTGAGTTGCTCTATCACGAGGGCGGTTTTGGCCTGAATTTTGCCCGTGGTTTGGCCATCATCTTTTGTTGGCTGGCTTTGCTGGCGACCATCGGTTTGGCTGCAGCCAGTTTGTTTTCATTTCCAGTCGCGGCTTTTATTTCGCTTTCCATCCTGATCATGGGC
>CAIYOY010000035.1 GCA_903927905.1 uncultured Verrucomicrobiales bacterium
GGCCACACGATTTCTCCCGGTTACGAATACGACGCAGCCAAGAAGGACATGGTCAAGCGTTTGGGCAAGCAGCCGGAAGATTTCTTCCTCACCCGCAAAATGACCCGCGAAAAATTCGCCAAGATCCAGGAATGGGGTGAACGATTCACGATTTTCGGCACGGTGGTTTATCAGGAATTTCTCGCGGGCAAACGCGAGTTGACCTGCACGGCCTGGGCGATTCCCACGCGCAATATTCGCGGCTGGAAAGCCCCCTGCTATCTCATGACCGATGGTCATTACGCCGGTTATCAGGAGATGTTAAGCAAGGTGGATTGGGAAAAATACGGCGTGGTTGACGGCGTGGCCCGCGATCCGCGTTGCGAAAACTGCATGGTCCATTGCGGCTACGACCCCAGCGGTGCGCTCTCGCCCAAGATCAGCGATAGCTGGAAGAACATGAAATATAATTTCGGCGCCAAGCCCAAGCCCTATTACGCCGGCGCGAATGTGAATGCGTTCAACGGCGTGTCCATCGGCAAAGGTCACTTGGCCGAAGCGAAGGCGGCGATCAATTCCCCACGCGCGGCGATGAACGGCGCGCAATCGGTTTTCCAACGGCGCGAAGAGCCGCATGATCATGGGCACACTCCCACCGAAGGCGGTTCCTGCGGCACGGGCGACACGACGCAGCGCGATGAGTTGCTGGCGAAGATTGAAGCGAAAAAAGGTAATTAAATTTTATTAGAATGAGCAAAACGTTATTTCTCTCCCCTCCCTCTTTTGACGGCTTTGACGGCGGCGCAGGTGCGCGCTATCAGGCCCGGCGCGAAGTCACTTCCTATTGGTATCCGACCTGGCTGGCGCAACCCGCCGCGTTGACGCCCAACAGCACGTTGATGGATTGCCCACCGCATAATATTGACATCAAACAATGCCTCGAACGGGCCAAAGATTTTGACCATGTCATCATCAATACTTCGACGCCGTCGTTGAAAAACGATTGCAAGGTGGCGGAAGCAATCAAGTCGCAGAAGGGTTCCACGAAAATCGGTTTCGTTGGCGCGCATGCGGCGGTTTTGCCGACGGAGACGTTGAAGGCCTCGTCCGCGATTGATTGGGTCGGGCGCAAGGAATTCGATTTCACCTGCAAAGAAGTGGCGGAAGATCGTCCGCTCTCGGAAATCGACGGACTCTCCTATCGCAACAGCGAAAACAAGATAGTCCACAATCGCGAACGGGCGATGATCCATGACATGGATGCGCTGCCTTGGGTGGTTGACACCTACAAGCGCGATCTGGAAATCGAAAAATATTTCATCGGCTATTTACTGCATCCTTACGTCAGCCTTTACACCGGTCGCGGTTGCCCGGCGCAATGCACGTTCTGCCTCTGGCCGCAGACCATCGGCGGTCACAAGTACCGCGTCCGTTCCCCGGACAACGTCGCTGCGGAAATGGCCCATGCCAAAAAGATTTTCCCGCAGGTCCAGGAATTTTTCTTCGATGACGACACGTTCACGGCCAATCTGCCGCGCGCGCGCGAAATCGCAAAGAAGCTTGGGCCGCTCGGCGTTCATTGGTCCTGCAACAGCCGCGCTAATCTGGATTACGACACCATCAAATCTTTCAAGGATAACGGCCTGCGCCTGTTCCTCGTCGGTTATGAATCGGGCAATGACGACATCCTTACTCGCATCAAAAAAGGCGTGACGATGGATGAGATGCGCCGCTTCACCAAGGCTTGTCACCAAGCCGGCGTGGTGATTCATGGCACGTTCATTCTCGGTCTGCCGGTGGAAACTCAGCAGACCATTGAGAACACCATTCGCTTCGCCCAGGAACTGGACGTTTTCAGCATCCAAGTTTCGCTCGCGGCCCCCTACCCCGGCACCGAACTTTACGACATGGCCCGCACCAATGGCTGGTTCTCCAAGAAACAGGCCAAGACGGACATCGTGCACGACGACGGCTTCCAACAAAGCGCCCTGGAATATCCCGGTTTGGACAAGGATAAGATCTTTGAAGAGGTTGACCGTTTTTATCGCGCGTATTATCTGCGCCCGAAACCGATCCTGCGCATCATCAAAACGATGTTGGAGGACAAGGACATCTTCGTGCGCCGTTGCCGCGAAGGTTACGAATTCTTCAAGAGCCTGCGCCAACGGAAAGTGGACCTCGCCGCCTCACGCAGCGCGGCAGCTCCGGTGGCGGCGTAGTATTTGATTTAGAAAATTTTGCAAAAGAACTCCGATGGTTAACCACGTCGGAGTTTTTCTTTTATAGGTTCTTCGCGGCGTCCAGCACCATCCAAACGTCTGCAAAGTGCCGAACTTGGGTAAGATGTGCAGCCCCGTCGGTACCGCCGTAACCCCAAATATGAAAGTTGCCGAGGTCGCTTTGATATTGCAGAGGGAAATTGGGATCGCTGGCTGCTGGAGTTGACCCAGCCGGGATTTTCACGATGGGCGCTTTGACAATCTTGATTAGGGCCGCAGCACATTCTCCGGTGGTGGCGTAATCGGTGGGGACCTGGGAATGGGTGAAGGCAAAGGTCTTTTCTCCACGGACAGCAGCTTGAGCGAGGGGAATCCAAGCCTCGATGTTTTCGTGCGACGGCTCACGGACCGCGCCAGCGTTGGTATTTTGCAATCCGGCGTACATGGAATCGGACAAAATAACCCGCCGGATCAATTTGAAATATTCAGGCGATTTGATGATTTCCCTCACCGCTCCATAACCGGCGCTGAAACTGCAGATGTCCAAAACGGTTACGTGGGAATTTGTTCCTTGTGCAGGCAATGATTTCAGAGCCAGCGCCATCCAGCGTTTCAATCGCTCGCGGTCTTCAAAGGGAACACGATATTTGCTCGAGCCATTGCCCAGATTCGCCACCAGCAGAGGCGTTTTCAATCCGTGCCGCAAATGTTCTTCGATGGCAAAACCGGTCCCGCAATGGAATTGAACGGTCAGGGGAATCTCGCCCGATTCCGGCGCGTGCCAGGCGTCCGGGATGAACAGGGTGAATTTCGTGGTGCCGTCCTGGAGTTCAAGGGACTTTCCTGGAAAGGGTATGGTTGTTTTGGGGACTTCGCGTTGTGGAAATGGCGGGGCTTTAATGGGGACTTGCGGAACATCAATATCAACTGCGAAAACTGGCGCTGTCAAAAAAATGGAGGCGATGAATACGTAAAGATATTTCATAAAATGGTTCGTTGAGGTGGAGCTTTTTTAAAGGCGGTTTCGCGCAGGTAGATCGGTTCTATTTTGTCTGCGGTCACAAAATTCGTCCGGCTCGCAGCCAGGCGGCCAAGGGTGGCGGCGTTGGGATAGATATTTTTGGCCGAGGGGAACCATTGAGCGATGTCTGGACCGAGGATGGCTTCGCCGGCTTGCGCGAGCTTTTCGATCTCAGCCAGAGAGGCCAGATGGAGTGGCGTTGTTTCAAGACATTCGGCGGGGGTTATTTGATAGGAAGCCAAATAAAATTCGTTGCGCTGCGCATCCACTACGATATTGACCAGTCCAGAAATTTTTTCCGTTTGAGCCTGCGCGGCGAGACATTCAACACTGCTGATGCCAATTGTTTTGACGGCGCGACCGAGTTGCCATCCCTGGGCCAAAGCAATCGCGCCGCGAATTCCAGTGTAGGAACCGGGGCCAATGCCAAGGGCCAGACATTCGATTTGTTCACGCTCGGTTTTGGCCTCCTGCAATGCTCGTTCTACCAATGAGATGACCGCGCGACCACCCGTCTCGACGGCCAAACCGAAAAGTTTTTCTCCATCCAGGACGGCGATGCTGCGTTGTTCGGAAGAAAATTCAACCGCCAAAATCTTCATAGGTAATTTCACGTTCGTTTTCGCTGATGGTTTTGAAATGGGCGTGACGGAATTTAAAATTTTGGCTGTCGGGGCCAATCCAGCGCTCAATCCATTCGACCACGGTGATGCCATCTGGTCGGATGAGGTAGGGTTCAAGTCCAGCGCCGATGATTTGCTCGCGCGTGTCCAGACGGTATAGGTCCAGATGATACAATGGCAGACGACCAGTGCGATGTTCGTTGACCAGCGCGAAGGTCGGAGACTGGATGCGTCCGGTGATATTCAAGGCGCGGGCCAGACCTTTGACCAACTGCGTTTTCCCCGCGCCAAGGTCGCCGCTCAAGCCGATGACCCAGCCGCGCTGGGCTTCACGACCCCATAATTCTCCCAGGTCCTCGGTCTCGGCCGGACTATGCGAAATGTACGTAGCCATGAGATTGTAAAATTCGCACACCGTTTTCGTCGCGCAATTTCAGTCCGGGAGCGGCGGTGATTTTGCCGATGCAGCTTAGTTTCAATTTTGGAAATTGTTTTTTCCAGGCGTCCAAGAGTGGGACGGCGTCGCGACTCGACACCGTAAAGAGCAGTTCAAAATCTTCGCCATCGCTCAAGGCGGCGAGCAACGGCGGCTTGGCGGAAGATTCGGCGCGAGCGCGAAGTTTGGCGGCACGACTGATGGGAATGGATTTGGAAAAGATTTCCGCGCCGGTTTTGCTTTGGTGCAGGATGTGGCGGAGATCGCTGGCCAAACCGTCGCTCAAATCAATCATGGCGTGAACGGAAAAATGATCCGCCAACCAGCGGGCTTCGGATAAGCGTGGCTCAAATTCAAGATGTTTGGCGGCCAGCGAACCACCCAATTCGCCGGTGACGAAGATGGCATCGCTAGCTTTCGCGCCAGAACGCAGAAGGCATTTGTCCTTAGCCACATCGCCGAGCAGGGAAATGGAAATCAACATGCGCTCAGGATTGGTGGTGGTCTCGCCACCAACGATGGCCACGCCGTGGCGTTCGGCCAGTTGACTCATGCCGTCGTAGATTTTTTTGACAAAATCGGGGTCGAATTTTTTGGGTAACGCGATGGTGACGAGAGCGGCGATCGGACGTCCAGCCATGGCGGCGATGTCGCTTAGACAACGGGCCAGGGCTTTGTGGCCGATCTGTTCAGCCTGGGTTTCAGGGAGAAAATGGATGCCTTCGACCACAGCATCGGTCTTGAGCAGCAGACAGCGATTAGGCTGGCCGGAGTCCAGCACCGCACAGTCATCCCCTGCCCCGGTTATAACCCAGGCATTGGTGGGCAGCGATTTGGTCAATTGCGCGATGAGTTCAATTTCGTTCATGTGGTTAAATGGACCATGATAAAATTGGTCGCGTTAAAAGCGCTGTGGGCCATGATCGGTGCCAGCAGATTGTCGGTTTCTTCGTAGAGAAAAATCAGGAAAACCGCGAGCAGTGTCAGTGGAATCAGCGTCACCAGATTGACATGAGATAATCCAAAAACAAATGAACTACCCCAGACCGCCAGTTTGGGCCGGCCCATTTGTTTGATGGTCGGATAAAGAATTCCCCGGAAAAGTGATTCCTCCATGACCGGCGCAACGACGATGGCCAGCACGCCTAAAAAAATCCGTTGCGTAAGGCCAAGGTCGTTTCCCTGAAGCTCTTTGACCAAAGCCTGTGCATTCGGTTCGGCATGAAAAAAAGTCATGATGCTTTCCGAGGCCAATTGCAATCCCGCCGCCGTAGGCACCACGATCACACCGCCGAGCAAC
>CAIYOY010000036.1 GCA_903927905.1 uncultured Verrucomicrobiales bacterium
ATTACCAAAGTGGTAAGCACGGTGCCAACGAACTCCTTGACGGCGTCGATTGAGAAGAGCACTGGATTGGTGAGCTTCTCCTATCGTCCGACCGGCGCGACGGCGAACAAGGTGGGCAAAGGTGTTTACCTGCAAGGCGGGACGAATGTCCTTGGCGGAATCCTCGGCACGACGAACGTTGGTTCGGCAACCTTGAGCGCGCCGTAAGCGGAGGGGATCAAAATCTACACGAGCGTCCTTCCCGCCCGGCGGGAGGGACGCTTTTTTGCCACTACGGCGCATCTGGCCTTTCCGCGCTTGGCAAAACCGGTCGCCAGCCCTAACGTCAAACCCGTTGTGACCGTTATAATCAGATTCATCAGCATCCTCAACGCCGCCGTTTGGTGTGGTTCCGCCATCTTCGTCGTCGTCGGTCTCCCGGCGCTCTTCGCCCCGGATACGAAAAACGCCTTGGGCGACTGGAACACCGGTCTCGCCGCCCAGGCCGTTCTCGCCCGTTTTTTTATTTTACAGTACTGGTGTTTGGGCATCGCTTTGTTTCATCTCCTGGCCGAGTGGTGGTTTTACAGCCAGCCCCTGTGGCGCTTTAACGCCGCGCTGATCCTCGCTCTCGGCGTTTTCTCACTCACCGCCGGCCTCTGGTTGCAACCCAAATTGATTGAATTGCGCCGTGGCAAATACCAGGGGCCGACCCTCGAGCAGCGAACCCAATCCGACCATGCCTTTAAAATTTGGCATGGCACCGCCCAGGGGGCAAATCTGCTTGTGATTTTCGCCTTGTTGGCTTACCTTAACCACGTCACACGAGTGACGGAAAACAGGCGTTTTAGCTCCTCCACAAAAATAAGAGGTTGACAAATGGCCGATTCTAACAAGACATTACAGGTAGTTAGTAAACGCATCCCCTCACGGGTTGCACAGACCGAAAGAGACCGTAAATATGATTTCGAACGAACGTCCATCTCCTCATGGTTATCGCTCGTACAGCGCCGGGCCCCCGCGCCCTCCGGTGAACGAAGACACCCTGAAGACGGAAAAGATCCAGATCGAAAGAAAGACCTTCATTTTCACCTTGAAGGAAAATCCCCGTGGCCGCTTCCTCCGCATCACCGAGGACGTCAATGGCCGCCGTGACAATGTCATCGTGCCTTCAACCGGCTTGGAAGATTTTCAGAAGGTTGTCGAAGATATGGTCAAAGCCTCGGCGGAAATTCCCGTCAAGGGCGCGTAAAGCGTCCTTGGGCTTGTTGCCGCCTTCATCTGGTTCTGCGAGGCCCCCTTGCGTTCGTGCCCTTTGACGGAGCGCGGGTCTGTGACCCGCAGCGGGTGGAAAATTCAAAGACGCTTTGTTTTTGCGGAAAGCCTCTGGCTGGCCAAGTTGCTGCGGGTCACAGCCTCGCGCTCCCGCTAGAGTGTAATCGATTCAAAGCGGCCGACTACCCGGCCATGGTTTAATTTGGAAACGGGCTAATCCTTCTTTGCCCGCTTGGCCGCGACTTTTTTCTTCGCCTTTTTGGGCTTCGCTTTGCCGACCAGCGGCGCATCGCCCCAGAGGGTTTCCAAGTCGTATTTCTCTCGCGCATCGGCCCGCATGACGTGAATGATCACGTCAAAGTAATCAAGGACTTGCCACGCGTCTTGGGCATCTCCATCAATGGCCCGGGGGCGCAGATCATGGTCTTCGCGCAGGCCCGTGGTGATCTCATCCATGATGGCGCGCAGGTGCGGCTCGCTCGTGCCGGTGACGACGACAAAGTAGTCGGTGACGGACGAGGTTTTCCGGACGTCAAGGATGACGATTTTTTCGGCTTTTCTATTTTCTGCCAGATCGCGGCAGAGGAGAGCGAGTTTTTTAGAATCCATTTTTATCTTGGTGG
>CAIYOY010000037.1 GCA_903927905.1 uncultured Verrucomicrobiales bacterium
AACCCGTCGTTTTACTCCATGTCCCCGTGTTCTAACTTTTTTCCGCTTTTGACCGCACACTCTTTTCCGCTTTTGAAAACTACACGACATTCCGCAATTCCAGGGTTGAACTATGCGACAAACCGGGCCACTTTCTTAACCTATGGAAATGCTTGAACAGTTGGATGAGTTGTTGACTTGCCGGCTGGATAACCGCCGCAAAGCCGTTGACCCCTGCACCATCGTCATCTTCGGCGCCAGCGGCGATCTCACCGCGCGAAAACTTATCCCCGCCCTCTTTCATCTCTTTTGCGAGAAATCGCTGCCCGACCCATGCCGGATCATCGGCTTCGCCCGCCGGCCGAAACCCGACGCCGATTGGCGCAAGGAACTGCTGGAAGATCTGAAGAAATATTCCAAGAACCTCGATCTGACCAAGTGGGACGCTTTTGCAGCCAGCGTGTTTTATTGCGAAGGAGAATTCGGCGATCCGGCGGCTTACGCCAAGTTGCAAAAACAATTGCAAGGGTTCGGCAACGAGAAGCTGGCGAAGAATCTGGTGTTTTATCTGGCCATTTCCCCGAGTCAATTCGCCGGGGTGTCGGAGCAACTTTCCAAGTCCGGCCTGTTGCAAAAAGAGGACAAGAACGGTTTCTGGCAGCGCGTGGTGGTGGAGAAACCCTTCGGACACGATCTGGAATCAGCCCGGCAACTCAATCAAGAACTGACGCAGTTCGCCCATGAAAAACAGATTTATCGCATTGACCATTATCTCGGCAAAGAAACTGTGCAGAACATTTTGATGTTCCGCTTTGCCAACTCGATTTTCGAGCAGCTCTGGAACCGGCGATCCGTGGAGCAGGTGCAGATCACGGTCGGCGAGAACCTCGGTGTCGGCGGTCGCGGAGGATATTATGAGGAAGCCGGGGCCTTGCGCGACATGGTGCAGAACCACATTCTCCAGGTGCTCGCGCTGGTGACGATGGAACCGCCCGTCACGCTGGAAGCCGAAGCGATGCGCGATGAAAAGGTGAAGCTGCTGAAATCCGTCCGGCAGGTTGACCCGAGTCAAGTGAAGTTGATGGCGGTGCGCGGGCAATATAAAGAGGGCGTGATTGACGGCCAAAATGTGCCGGCTTACCGCCAGGAAGAAAAAGTAAAACCGGATTCGAACACCGAAACTTACGTCGGTTTGCGGCTGGCGATTGATAATTGGCGTTGGGCCGGAGTGCCGTTTTATGTTCGCACGGGCAAACGATTGCCCCAAAGTGCCAGCGAGGTCCGCATCCAATTCCGCCCGACCCCGCGCGTTTTATTCGCCGCGCAATGCGGCCCGAATCTGGATTCCAACGCCATCACCCTGCGTCTCCAGCCGAACGAAGGAATTTTCCTGCGGTTCAACGGCAAAGTGCCTGGCTCCAGCACTGAAATCCGGCCGGTGCGGATGCACTTCGATTACGACGCCGAGTTCGGCGCTTACACGCCCGAAGCCTATCAACGGTTGTTGCTCGAAGTGATCGCGGGAGATTCCACACTGTTCATCCGCCGCGACGAAGTCGAGACCGCCTGGAGCATCGTGGACCCGATACGTCAGGCCTGGGCCAAAGAACCGCTCAAGCCCGAAGATTTCTACGCCGCCGGAACCTGGGGGCCAGCGACCGCTGATCAGCTCATGTGCAGCGACAGTCATAAATGGCGCAAACCGCACCCGACGACGTAATCGTCTTAATCGTAGCAGTCGAGGTAACGAGACTCTAATCCATGAGTTTTGAAATTAAAAAATTTTCCAACGATGTCGAACTGGCCGAAGCCGCCGCAAAGGAGTGGGCCGCATTGGCGACGAAGTCCGCGCGGCATTTAGTCGCCTTGTCCGGCGGACGCATCGCCAAAGCTTTCTACGCCTCCGCCGTGAAGTGCGGAAAATTTTCCAACGTGGATTTCTTTTGGGCGGATGAACGGTGCGTGTCCCCCGATAATACCGAGAGCAATTTTTTTTTGGCGAATGAAGGCTTGTTCAAACCGCTCAAGATCGAGGCGACGCGCATCCATCGGTTGCGCGGCGAATTGGAACCAAGTTCGGCAGTGAAGGCGGCAAACGACGAGATTGAAAGGATAACACAAAAGAACATCCGGGGATTTCCGATTTTGGATCTGGTGGTGCTGGGGCTCGGCGAGGACGGGCATGTGGCGTCGCTGTTTCCAAATGCTTCGCAGGAAGTGATCAATTGTCGCGCCCCATTTTTGTCAGTGGCGAATTCGCCGAAGCCGCCGCCGGAACGTTTGAGTCTCAGTTTTGGCGCCATCGCTGCGGCGAAAGAAGTTTGGGTTTTGGCGGCGGGTGCAGGGAAGGAAACGGCCTTGCGAGAATCGTTGAAACCAGAGGGAAAGACATCGTTGGCGAGAGTGCTGCGGATGCGGGATACGACGAAGATTTTTACCGATATTCAAATTTAAACAAAATGCCCGCTCCGGGAGATCCGGAGCGGGCTTTTGTTTTTCCCTCCTTTTAATTTTTGGCAACGGTGGCGGTGCCGGGGTTCTGCTGTTTAAGCATCACACCCAGCAATCCATCCACCAATCCGCCGTTCGCGCCCTGGCCGGTGACGGAGACATCGGGCACGATGCGCACGCCGCGTTCGCCCACAATCTGCATCAACTGCATCAACGTGTAGCCCTGCGCGCCCAGCGATTCCACACCCGCGCGATAGGCTTCCGCTTTCGCATTACCGATACTGCGGATCGCTTCCGATTCACCCAGCGCTTTCAGGCGCGTCGCTTCCGAGTCGCCCGTCGCCGATTTGATGTGCGCATTGGCCTGCAACTCGGCGATGTTCACGCCTTGTTCCGCGCCGACCACTTGTTGCTGGATGTCGGCCAGCGATGTTTGCCGCACCAACTGCTGGCGCTGGATCTGCGCCGCTTCCTGCACTTCGTAGGTCTTGCGCTGTTCTTCGGCGATCTTGCGATCGGTCTGCGTGGCCATAAGTTGCATCGGCGGATTAATGTCGCCGATGAGCGTGTCAATGGCCTGCACGTCATACGCGCCGATGGCGACGCGGATATGTTCCGCCGCTTCGACTTGCCGCTGACTGCGCGCGCCAAGGAAGTCAAGCACAGTGTAATCCTGCGCGGAATTGCGGAAATAATTTCCGACAATCGGTTGCAAGACGTGGTCCACCAGGTTTTGCATCGAACCGACGCGCGAGATCACCTTCGGCGCATCCAGCGCGCCGACGTGGATGATCTGCGACACGTCCAGGTTAAACGCAAACCCATCCCTCGACCGCACGGTGATGGACGACAATTTCGCATCGTAATTATGCGATTCCGTCCGCGTCGCCCAGTTCAACACTATATTCGTCGTGGGCACCAACTCCACCTTCATGATGCGGGTGTTGATCGGGTGTTTGCCCGGATACAACGGCGATACCCACACGCCTTTGTGGCCGACGTTGACGAGGTCGCCATGTTTGAAGTCAAGGCCGCTGACATCTTCGTGCGCTTTACCGACGAACGAAATCACGACGCCGACGTAGCCGATGGGGATATGGACCATCGGCACCTGTTCCACCTGGACAAACCAGGGGTTCAGATTCCACGAGCCGGACAGCAGGATCTGTTCTTGCAAACCGCGCCGCCCGCCGCCATCCACGAACGCCTGTGCGTTCTGGAAATTGTCATGGACGGCAATGACCGGCCCGGCAATTTCCCCGGCTTCGATCGGCGTGCCATCGAGTGTCGTGGCAATTCCGACTTGGTCCGATTCGATTTGCATGATGCGCAAGGAATCGGGCGACATGCCATGCGTGGCGGCATCAGCCGAAGTGATCACGGTGAACAGCGCGGTGTTGATGCGGTAAGTGCCAGCGGTCAGGATGCCAAGTTGGCGTCCTTTCTCGCCGCCGTTGAGCAGGAACTGGCGCGCGTCCTGAAAATTGTCGCACGGGACAATTTTGGCGAGGATGCGTTCCGACGGGATGGACGCGCCGGCAGCCGCGACGACCAGGGCGATTTCACCCTGGGCGACGAGGGTCATCGGCACTTTGTAGATGCGATGCTGCCAGCTCCACAAACCAAAGTGGATGCCCGGCGCGAGGGTGTCTGCTTGATAGCCCGCTTCACCATCGAGGGCGATCAATTGGCCGGGCGCAAGATTGCGCGAGGCGAATTTCTTGACGACGATCCCGACTTGGGATTCACGAATGACGACAATGCCCATCAAGCTAGGACCAAGAATCAACAGGGCCAGGGCCAGGGCGATCCAAACAATTTCTGAGGTGGATAACATGCCGAACATAATTGCGTTCATAATAATCTCCGATGTTCTTCGCCCGCGCCAAGGCGCGACAAAGAAAGGTTTACAACGGGGTGATCGCGAAAAATCCGCACACGCGGATCTTGAGAAGATCGCCCTTCCAAGTGCCGACGAGGTTAGCTGACGGGCTGGGTCTTGAAAGTGACCCTGACAACGGTTCACCGCTGTCATGCGCCCCATCCCCGAATTCATTTCGAGGAACTGGTTCCCCCGCATCCGACTCCAGGAAGGAAGCCGGATTTAGGCTGCTATGGGAACACTACACCGGAAGGAACGGTTGTCAAATGCGTGGCGGAAGTGGTTGTGCCAGAACCCTTTTATAAAGGAAGACAACCCTTTGAAACGCCACAGGACTGTCACCAAAATGTCGTTTGCGTTTTTGTCAAGTTGAGCGAAGGTAGAAGATATGTTTAATGTCCAATTTCCTCCTGGCGTAAACGTAACCGGGCAACAACTGGCTTTAGCCGGAAGGCTCACTGACGACTTGTTGCTTGATTCGTTCCATCCTAAACCAACCCCATCGTTGGAATGTCACGTTGCTTCCACCATTGACGATTTCCTGGCCATTCAGGATTTGCGACGATTGGTTTTTTATGCCGATGTCGAAGGTGAATTGGAGGATGAGATGCCCGCCTATTTATATGAGGAAAACCGTTTCGACGAACATTGTGACCATCTGGTCATCCGCGACCAGTCGAAGGGAAAAATCGTGGCTTCGTGTCGGTTGCAATCGGGCTTGAGAACATTGGAAGGGATGGAATTTTCCGCCGCGCAGGAATTTGATCTGGAACCTTTGGATCGTCATTGCAAGGAAACGACGGAGTTCAGCCTGATGTGCCTGCATCCGGAATATGATTCCGACACGTTGCTGGAACTTTTGTATCAGGGCATGTTGGATTACGCCCGGCACAATAAGGGACGATATTTGTTGGGTTGCGTCCCGCTGGAATCTCACGATGCGGCCGTCGGCACGGCGGTATTTGCCGCCTTGGGGCGTCACCATCTTGCATCCTTGGAATGGCAAACCAGTCCGTGGCTGGCCTGGGCTTGCCCGTTGTGTTCGATGTCGGCGACTGCAGCCGAATATCCCCAACAGTTGCGTCATCATCTTGCTCGCGGCGCTAAAATCTGCGCGCCCCCGGCGATTGATCGCCGGTTCAACACCGTCAGTTTTCTGGTGATGCACGATCTGGAAATGCGCCCCGTTCAATCCACCGCCACGGTGATCTCACGACCGGTCTTGGCGGACTCGTAACAGGCGGCCAGAACGATTTGACTGTGCAGCCCGCCTTGGGCCGATTCATTGGTATTGCGAGTGTCAAGTATGGCTTGGCTGAAATCTTCGATCTCCGCCAGATATGTGTTAACGGCTGGCGCAGAAATTGTTCCACCTGCTACGATGGCTCGCTCATTATTAATATAATGGATGCCAATCACTTTGCCCTTATCTCCCTGCCCGATCGTTTCCTCGGCCAAAATTCCCCCCAGTGACCCATAAATCTCGAGGCGGTTTTTGCTGGCGCAATCAGCAATGCAGAAAAAGGTGTCCACGGTAGCCAGCGCGCCATTTTCAAACCGCACAAGAACCACGCCACTGTCTTCGGTCTCGTATTTTTGGACGGTGTGATTGGTCATGCAACTGACGCTTTTCACCGGGCCGAAAAACATTTCCAATAGATCAATACAATGACCGGCCAGATCCATCAGCGCGCCGCCGCCGCTCTCGGCTAGTTGTTGCCGCCATGCGCCGGGCATGGGCGGATACCAAAATGATAGTTGAGCGCGCGCAAAAACCGGCTGGCCGATTTTTCCTTCGCGCACCAATTTCAACATCTCCTGATGCTGGCTGTGGTAACGCATCATGAACGCGGTGCCGAGGTTGATCTTCGCTTTGCGGCAGATGTCAAGCATACGCCGCGCGTCTGCTGGATTCAGCGCCAGCGGTTTTTCACAAAAGACATGCACTCCGGCAGCAGCGGCCTGGCGGGTTTGTTCGAGATGAACATGCGGCGGGGTGGCGATATAAACGGCGTCAATCCCTTGCAGCAAATCTTCCACACTTTTGGCTGCGCGGGCATTGAATTGTTTTGCCACGGCGTCATTCTCCGCGCTGTTCCGGCAATAAACGGCCGTCAGTTCCGCGTTGGACGCGGGGATGATCCCCTCGGGAATCGTGCGCCGTTTGGCGATGCCGCTTGCGCCGATCACACCCCATTTTATTTTGCGTTTCATTTGGCAAAATGTTTGATCACTTTGATCAGACCGGCGGAGATTTGTTCCATGTCCGAAACGGTGTAGGTCGGGAACGCAAAACAAGTGAAGGTGTGCGTTTCGTGCCAGCGGGCGTTGGGCACATCCACGTTGGTGTAATCCACACTCGATGCCGTGGCATATTCCTTCGATTTGAACGGGAAACCGGAGCGGCCGAACGCATTTTTTTCCGTGAACGCTTTCTCCGTGTGACATTGCGGCCAGAACACTTTCCAGCAGGGAACGCCCTCGGCGGCGGCGGCTACAACAAACTCTTTGATGTCGCATTTCATCTCTTCGATGTTCAGCGAGAAAGCGCAGACGAACCAGCCGTTGCGCCGCTCTTCCGTGTCAATCGGACAGAATTTGATCTGCGGCAGGGGCCGGAGCGCGTCCACCAGGATCTTGGCGTTGCGGCGGCGGGCGGGCATGTTCCAATTATCCATCCGCTCCAATTCCGCCAGGCCGATGGCCGATTGCATTTCGGTCATGCGATAATTCCAGCCGACGACGTTGTGGATGTAGGGAAGTTTTTGTTCGAGTTCCAAAAGATTCAAGCGCTGCTTCACATCGTAACCGTGATCGCGAAAGCTCCGCGCGAGCCAGGCAAGATCTTCGTTGTCGGTCGTGACCATGCCGCCTTCGCCGCCGGTGGTGAAAGTTTTGTTCTGGCAAAAGCTGCATCCGGCCATGTCGCTCAACGTGCCGGTTTTCTTGCCTTTATATTCGCCGCCGAAGGCTTCGGCATTGTCCTCGATGACGAACAATTTGTGCTTCTTGGCGAATGCGCGGACCTTGTCCATGTCCGCGACGTTGCCGTAGAGATGCACCGGCATGATGGCCTTGGTGCGGTCAGTGACCAATTTCTCAGCGGATTCAATGCTGATGCAATGATCGTCCAGATTCACATCCGCAAAACGGGGAACCGCGCCGGCCTGCACGATGGAAAAACTCGAAGCGATGAAGGTGTAGCTCGGCACGATCACTTCGTCGCCCGGCCCGATGCCGAGGACTGCCAATGATACATGCAACGCCGCCGTGCCGGTGGCCACGCTGACGGCGTATTTGCTGCCCTGCCATTCAGCGAATTTTTTCTCGAAGTCCATGCCTTTTTTTCCGGTCCAGTAATTGACCTTGCCGGAGCGCATCACTTCCTCGACGGCTTTGATGGCCTTCTCATCGAAGTGGGGCCAGGATTGAAGTTTGTTGGTAACGGCCTTTGGGCCGCCTTGGATTGCGAGTTTGTCATTCATAAGATTAAAATTGTTGTCGGAATCATTTAACCGCAAAGCACGCATGGAACGCAAATTTTTTCATGGGCGAACCTTGTTTTGCCTTGTTTTACCTTTATTTGGCTTGTTCTGCCTTGATTTACCTTTACGAGGGATGGGGAATTTTTAACCACGGATGACACGGATAACACGGATAGGGGAAAGAAGGCTTTGCCCGCGAAAAATGCGAAAAAACGCGAAATGGAACGGGCGACTGACCCAACGGGAACACGATGGTTTGGCGTGGTCACGGTATATGGCTGTTCTTTATTCATCAGGAGGAGTTTGGCAGAAAACAGCATGCTTGTCGTGTACACCATGGACACGGTTCACCGAACCATCTTCCCGGTCAGGTGGAATGCAATCTGTGCTTCGCCTAAACACCTTTAATCAACAACATCCGTTTTGGAATTTTCTGTGGGAAATAACTGAACCCAAAGTGGTGAATGATGTAATTCCTGCCTTGGAAAAGCGTAAAGAAGTTATCAAAAGAAGACTCGAACGAGTTCGCCCTCCAGAGTTGGTCGGCTTAGAAGAGGCGGCAAAACCCGTAATAGAAAAACGATTGGAAAGAGATTTAAGGGACATCGAAAGCTCACTGGACAAACTTAAAAAATACACAAAAAAAGACTTCATTTCTGAGCTTGAGCGACAAATTGCATCAGCCATGTATGTTTGTCGGAACTTTCTCCCAATTGGCGTTGTTAGAGACGAAAAATATGACCAAAAAGGGGCGTTTAATAATTTGGAAGAATTCAATACTATTAGTTATGAACTGACAGCACTTGCCGGGCTCGTTGTTTTCGCGGCCAGCAGTCTCCGAGCAGTTTTTGAAAGCATAATTTATATCGGGCCTCTTCGAGATTATCCTGAACGTCATTACATTTTTAGCGGTAATTTGGCCAAACATGTTGGCAAGTCGGGAAAAATGGTTCCAGATGTTTTGTTTAAAAGCGATGATCTTGTAAAGCAGGTGAACCTTCAACTCGAATCATTTGGACTTGGGTAGCCAACATCTTATTTTAAGGCTTCAAAGGCTGGTTCGCCAGGGCAAGCTATCTCCGCAAGATGTTTCGGTTATTTATGTCGACCGTCAAAACGGCGGTTCCAATTGCGTCGAGCTTCGTCTGGATAAAAGTGGTGATTTTATCGACAAATGGCCGCAAGGTTTTTTTGAGGAAGGATACAACGAGGTGTTTTCTTAGTATGCTTCTTCAAACTTCAATATCACCCAAATTGCTGGAAGAGGTGCCTGCTGACGTATTCGCACAAAAACTTTTTTGCAATCTTTGGTTAGGATTGCTTTTTGATTTGGCAGAAAGTTGCGTTTTGATTTTACCAACAAACCATTCTAGCAGTCGTGATTATATGTTGGCTGTTTCTAATTGGCCGACAAAATATCAAAAGCGGGCGCAAGAATTGGTTGCTATTTTACACCAACGCCATCGGTTCATTCCCTCCCCAAACCCATATTCCTCAACTGCAACTTGTGCGTCTAATGATTGCCAATCGTTTGTTGACGTAAGTTTGGCGAATTTAGAAACCTTTCATTTTTCTACAGAGAGATGTTCGGGATGCCCCAACATTTCTACTTTATCTTATCCCTCAATTGAAGCACTAGAATATTTTATTTCTGATTTTTCTCGTCGCAGGCGAATGGACATTTCACGAGTGCTAGCCGATGGCGAATGGACACGTTCTGATTTTGAAGCCAAGATTTTGAAACCGGTGTTCGCCACGGCAAAACACGTTAAGATTTATGATAGATACATTGGGAGAACATCTCTGGGCGCCAATTATAAACAAACAATTGAGTGGATTGTAAGTGTTTTCCAAAGTGTTGGCGGAGGTACAAGAGGGGGGGTGTTTGAGATTTATAGTGGTATAAAAAACACGCCAAACGCTAGCATGAGACGCCGCATTAAAACAGAAATGCAGACTTTTGCTACGCAACTACAAGCTGCGACAGGGGTAGCTGTGCAAATAATTTTAAAAAGTGAATCGAGTTCTGCACAATGTCCTCATGGACGGTACCTTGTGACCGATCAAGTTTCTGTATTAATCGATCGCGGGTTTGATCTTTTGTGGGATGATGCAAAAATGTTCGGTGTTGGCCTTAATCCAACTGTTGATCCAAGGCCCATTCGAGATGTAGCTGTTATTATGTGCAACTCTTGTCATAGCGTTGACGCACAAACTAGATCGTTGCCAGCTTTTTGAGTAAACAACTCGTGTTCCCCCGGCTTCTTCACCGGCATCGTGTGCATCGGATGGCTGTGGAGAAAGTTGAGAGTTTTTTTGGTTGATCGTCAAAAGCACTTCCTCCTTCGCTCTGATGCTACGGCGAGACAGGTGGCGAATAGCAGATAGCCGATAGAAAAAAAGACACGACACCTCTCCTCAATGGTTAGTACGGCTGGTTTCTGCACCGCTCGCGGTGCTCTCTCCCCATCAGATGCGGAGAGGAAGGGGGCGTCACTCCTCCCGCTTCTTCGTCGGCATTGTATGAGTCGGATGGCCGTAGAAGACTTCGGCGGCTTCCATCAGGGTTTCGGAAAGGGTCGGGTGCGGGTGGACGGATTCGGCGAGGTCGCGGGCGGTGGCGCCCATTTCGATGGCCACTACTGCTTCGGCGATCAGTTCGCCGGCGCCGTGGCCAACGATGCCGACGCCGAGGATGCGCTCGGTTTCGGGGCAGATAATTAATTTGGTGAGGCCGTCGGTGCGGTCGTAGGTCAGGGCGCGACCGGAGGCGCCCCAGGGGAATTTGGCGACTTCGACGGTGATGTTTTTGGCTTTGGCTTCGGCTTCGGTCAGGCCGGCCCAGGCGACTTCGGGATCGGTGAAGACGACGGCGGGGATGATCACGCCGCTGGTGGTGCTGTTTTCGCCGACGATGGTTTCGACGGCGACACGGGCTTCTTTGGAAGCTTTGTGCGCGAGGAGAACGCCGCCCGCAATGTCGCCGATGGCCATGATGGCGGGGTCGGCGGTTTCTTGTTTGTCGTTTACTTTGATGAAGCCTTTTTCGTCCTGCTCGACTTTGGTGTTTTCAAGGCCGAGATCCTGGCAGCGGGGGACGCGGCCGACGGAGACGAGGACGCGATCGAAAAATTCTTCTTTATCCACTTTGTCCGGGCCCTGGGTGACGACGCGGATTTTTTTGCCCTTGGTGGACATTTGCGTGACCTTGGTTTTGAAACGAAGTTCTTTGAAATGTTTTTCGGCGTATTTCAAAACCGGGCGGGCGAGATCAGGATCGGCCCCGGCGAGGATGGTGTCCATGAATTCCACGACGGTGACTTTGCTGCCGAGGTTGGAATAGACGGTGCCGAGTTCCATGCCGATGTAGCCGCCGCCGATGACGAGGAGGTCTTCGGGAATCTCTTCGACTTCGAGGGCTTCGGTGGAAGTCATGACGCGCGGGTTGCCGAGGTCGAAGGCCTTGGGCAAGGCCGCGCTGGAGCCGACGGCAACGATGGCTTTTTCGAAATTGACGAATTGCTGACCTTCGGCGGTTTCGACGCGGAGGGTTTGCGAGCCTTCAAAATAGCCGCGACCGGTCAGGACCTGGATGCCGCGTTTTTTGGCGAGGAAAGCGACGCCGCCGGAAAGTTTTTCGACGATGCTGTTTTTCCAGGCGCGAAGTTTGTCGAGTTCGACCTTGGGTTCGCCGAAGGAGATGCCGCGATGGGCGCCTTCTTTGGCCTGAACCAACATGCCGGTGGCATAAAGGAGGGCCTTGGAAGGGATGCAGCCGCGATTGAGGCAGACGCCGCCGAGTTTTTTGTCCTGCTCGATGAGGAGAACTTTTTTGCCGAGGTCGGCGGCGTAAAAGGCAGCGGCATATCCGCCGGGGCCGGCACCGAGAACAACGATTTCTGTTTTAATTGGGTCCATTGCGTATGTCTTTCTAAAAAATCAGCTTGAACCATCTTAAGAACGGCAGGGCAGACTTGCAACAATTCTTCCAAGGATTGACTTTTTTAAAGAAGGTCTTCACCCGCTCGCAATCTTTAAAAATTCCGAATGGAGCCGTTGGGCATGATGGTGTTGTTGAAAACAGCTCCTGAGAAATTGGCCCCGTTGGTCGTGGCATTACGCAGATTGGCTCCCGTAAAGTCGGCTGACGTAAAGACTGCTTGAGTAAGGTCGGCATTGGTCAATACGGCCCCGAAGAAATCACAACCGCTACAATTGGCTTTTTTCAGGCTGGCCCCGCCAAAGTTGGCCGTTTCAAAAACCGAGGACGAACAAACCGTGTTGCTGAGATTCGCACCGGACAAATTTGCCCCGAGCAAAAGAATTGAACTCAAGTCCGACCCATGGAGGTCACGACCCGCTCCGAAATTTTGATTAAGAATCTGCCAAACCAGCCGCGACTTGGAATCTATGACCGTGGAACCATCCAGCAGCGCATTACGAAAATCAACAAACCGCAGGTTGGCATTGCTGAAATTTGCGCCGCGCAGATCGGCGGTCCGCAAATCGCTGGCGCTAAAATCAGAGCCACTCAATTTGGCCCCGGAGAATCCAGCCCCGATCAAAGATGCGAAACTTAGGTCGGTGTTGGTTAGGACGGCATTGGTCGCCCCCTGATTCACGATTTGCCATATCAGCCTGGGCTTTGGATCAATCAACGTGTCCGAATCAAGTTTCATCCCTTTGTAAATCGCAAAATCGAGGCTCGCCCCGGTCAAAATCGCGGAGCTAAAATCCGCCCCGGACAAATCGGCATTAGACAGGTCGGCGTCCTCGAAGTTTCCGAAACTCGCGTCCGCACCGCTCAAGTCGGCCCCCGCAAACACAGCTTGAAAAGCAAGAGCGTCGAAAAAACTGGCTTGAGTCACGGTGGCATCGGAAAAATCGGCCTGCCGCAAATCGGCTCCGCCAAAATCGGCCCCGGACAAATCGGCCTGAATAAAGCTGCTGCCCAAGAGATTTGCCCCAAAAAAATCAGCCCCGGCCAATTGACCAAAGGCCAGTTGAATCTGGTCCATTTGGGCATACTCCAGATTGATTATAGACTGCACGCGATAAAAGCTGCGGTTTGAATTGGAATCTGAAAAGACCACCAATTGGTTCAACGTCGGGGCGAATAATTCACCAACCGGCGTCCACGTCAACAAATCAGCGCTGCGTTCAACCTGGAACGTGGGCACGATCAAAAAATCTCCAAGCGGAGTGGCGGCCTGTGCTTTCCAAGCAAGGGCAATTTGATTCCGGTTGGTGGGTATCAGGCCAAGGGTAAAGGCACGCTGGGCCTGGGCGGTAAAATGGCCGCAAACCACGACGGTGGCAGCCAGAAGCAAAACTAAATTGTTATAGGGGCGGGATTTCATGGCAGTGCTCGCACGCGATAAAACCGGCTACCGTTAGTCACGGCTGGATCAATCAGCAGGCTGAGGGTGTTAGTCGCCGTGATAACTGCGGGCCAATCAATCCAGGCCGGATCATTCAGATTGTTTTTATATTGCACGCGATAAATCAGCCCCGGAATGGAATTCCAGCCGATCAACATTCCACCGCTGTTGAAGGAGGCGCTGGCCCCCAGATCGGCCGCTGTAATGGTGAAGGTCTTTTGATCACTCTTGTTGGGAGTTCCATGGTCGGTTACGACAACCGTGACCGTGTTGGTAAGGACTCCGGGCGGTCCGGTTGGAATCCAGTTGAACAGCCCGCTGACCGGATCGATCGCAGCCCCAGGCGGCGAGTTGCCGGCCAGGCTAAAGGTTAAAATCTGAGCTGGGATATCGTCATCCACTGCGGTGAAATTCAAGGTCAATAAATGTCCTTTAAGAGCAGCGACGGAAATTGGGACCACTCCCAACCTGGGTGGAGTGTTGGTGGCCAGGGAGAGAGGGTTGGCTGGATCAGAGCCGAAATCAAGTTCATCGCGATCCAGATAACCATCAGCATCCCGGTCAATTCCAAGGCGTCTACCGGAGCCGCCCGGCACAATGGTATAAGTTTGCTCCGCGCCATCCGCTGCCAGTGATCGCAACGAACTTGCCGTTTCTGACTCTGACTGGCGGTCGGAAAGAAATTTTCCCGTCGTTCGGTCATAAAACCATCCGCGTGGAATCCCGGCCTTGAAGCCTTTGACCACCAGGTCCACCCCGCTGGCACTGGAATTAGCCAATGAAATCATGCTGTCAATTAATGGCACAGTGGCCGGATTTTTGATGGTGATCTGGCGCCCCACTGCAGCCGGCGTGTCCAGGCTCGCCACTCCCGGAGCATGATTGGGATCCGTGACCGTTCCTCCGGTCAGGGCCGAACCAGAGCCCGAAAGCGACAGCACAAAGGACACCAGATCGGCGGTGGCTTGATCATCGGTCACGCCGAACCCATCCTGGATGAAGCGAACCAGGGAATCCACGCTGCCATCATGGCTGAACCCGAACCCAGCCCGGCTATTGGTGTGCATCAGATCCAGGCCGAATTTATCCGCCATGTTGCGCAACTGCGGAACTTTGAATGGCAATTGAGCGGAACGCTCCAGTTCAATCGAAGCGATATGATGCGCGGAATTGGTCGCGAGCGGCACGCTTACCCATTGCGATCCGATGAATTGCCGGTCGCTCCCCAAACCCGTGGGGATGGTATGGCAAGTGGTGCAGACATTGGCCAGTTGTGGAATGGAAGCATTCGGCAGGCGAAATAAATTCTGGCCGGACTGGGGATTTCCGTTGCTCAATTGGGTTCCAGCCGGGGAAGCTCCCCGACCGAGGGCAAAGAAGCCCGGGAGAGGAAGATTGGTCGTCAAAGAATTATCAAATTGTCGGAAAGGGTTTGGCGGGAAGCGGACGGTCGCCAAAAAACTCTTGAACTCGGCCATTTCGTTGGTCGCCAGTCCGCTTGTCGCCGCCTGCAAATTAGTGAACGTGCTGTCGAATTGCTCAATGCTGTCGCGGTCGCCGCGCCAGTGAAAGGGTTCGTGGCCGATGATATCTTGCAAGGTCTGGGTGGTCATAGGGCCCTTCATCGGATGAAAATTATTCGTTGAGGCCGGAGAAAAAACAAAATTGATGTTGGTGATCACCTTGGCCACATCGGTGGGATCACCCAAGTCCCACGCCAACCGGTCAAAACGGGTATCCACATGGCACGAGGCACAAGCGAGTTGACCCAGGCCGGAAGTCTGATGGGTGTTATAAAGATGCCGGCGCCCGGCGTTTATCACCGGCGGGGTAGGATCAAAAAACGGATGTGTATCCACCACTTTTTCCGCCGTGAGGTCAACGCTGGTAACACTGCCTTCAAACCGGTTGTAGATATACAACCGATTGCGGGCCTCGTCCAAGGCCAGTCCCGTCGGGCCTCGCCCAAGATCAATCGAGGGATTTAAACCCACGCGATTTCCATTCGCGTCAATTATCACCAGATTATCAGACCCCAATCCGGTGACATAACCACGCGTGCCCGCCGAATTCCAGACGATTCCGCGAGGATCCCCAATAGATTTGTTGCGTTCGGCCATCGAAACCTGGCGCGTCTGATAGGTCAGATGCGGATTCAAGTCTGAAACCACGCTGGTCAAATCCGACGGGTTTACTTGCGCGAGGTTTACCCGAATAAAGATCCCTTGCAAGACGGGTTGGAACCGGAGGTTATTGAGAGCATCCGTGCCAATCACGCTGACCGTTCCTGAAGCCGGGTTGACCGCGAGCGCCATGCAGATGTTCATCAAGCCGGTGGCATAATGGATGGACAGGTTTGCTGTGTCAACTACTGCCAAATCATGATCCGGCAGATCCCATCCTGGAATGCGCCCGGTAAAAGCAGCATTGGTCCCCCGAATATATTCGGTCCAATCCCCCGAATTGTCGTCCATCCAGCGGTTGGCGCTGTTTTTTTTCACGATTAGTCCCACCCGTGGCGGTGGATTGGTAATGACCGGATTGATCAGCGGAATAAAATTGGTCCCTGCGTTAGGCGGTGGATTCAGCCCAAGAGACGGTGCATTGGGGAAATTGACCGGACTCGGACGGGGCAGCCCCTGCGAAATACCCGGGCCAATAATCGTGGAGGCGTTGCCGGATTCAAATATGGCCACATAAACTTTCGACCCATCTGGGCTGACATCCATCGCCCGCGGGCGATTTCCGTCTATGGCCAGATTTGTGGTCAGGAGCAGGCTGGCCGGATCAAAAACCTGAACCAGATTTGGTTGACCGCAGGAAATGTAAGCCCGTGGCGGCGAGCTGGCAAAGACCACGTCGGAAGGCTCGTTTGAAGTGGTTAGCGTATTGAACACCCGCTGGCTCGGCACATCAATGATGCTGACCGAATCTGAAATATAATTGACAACCCATGCTTCCGAAGCGGTGCGAAAACGCACGGTCACCGGATCAAGCCCGACCGGAATGCTGCCTTTGGCCACTGGAATTCCCGAAGTGACATCAAACAGTTCCAGTCGATTATCGGGCAGATTACAAACGGCCAGAGTGTTGCCATCCGGACTCAAGGCCACCGGATGCACCGGGATCGTTTCCCAATTAAAAAAATTGGTGGTATTAATTTGACCGTGCCCGTTGCCCGGCCAAAAAATAAGCGCCACCGCCGCGATGATGAAAAGTTTTTTTCTCACGCCGGAAGCGGTGATAGCTAATACCGTGCCGTACGCGTATCAACCATTCACTGATCAAATGATTTGTTTGTAATGACCAACGGATTTCATGATTTTTACTTTGCCGGCGGAAGATATTGACTCATTCCTTGGACTGGGAAACACGCGGCCATACTGCCTTAACTAAGAGCTAATCAACCTGGCAATGCGTGGACGCCACTCGTGTCATATAAGATTCACGCAGGTCATCAAACGAAGTTGTCAAACCGTTTTACCTTGCCAGCCAAAGGCTTCGGACGACCCGATGGTGTGCGGTGATACGCACACCCCCTTCCCGCTAAATCTTTACCGACGCTTCATCGAACTTTTCGAAGCCGGCGACGAGTTCGAGCATGAAGCGGACGGCGGAGCCGCCGTCAATCACACGGTGGTCGTAGGACAAGGCCAGCGGAAGCATGAGGCGGGGTTCGATTTTGCCGTCGCGCACGACGGGTTTCATCAGGCCGCGGCCGATGCCGAGGATGGCGACTTCGGGGCGGTTGATGATGGGCGTGAAATGCGCGCCGCCAATGCCGCCTTGGTTGGAAATGGTGAAGGTGCCGCCTTGCAGTTCGTCCATGGAGACTTTGCGGTCGCGCGTTTTTAACGCGAGGTCGTTCAGTTCTTTGGAGAGGGTGACGATGTCTTTTTTGTCGGCGTCACGCAGGACGGGGACGATGAGGCCCTGATCGGTGTCCACGGCCATGCCGATGTTGAAATATTCTTTCCAGATGACTTCGTTGTTCGTTTCATCGAGGCTGGTGTTGAAGACGGGGTGTTTCTTCAAGGCGTCGGCGACGATGCGCAGGGCGAAGGAAGTGAGCGTAAGGCGCGCACCTTTTTTGTCGTAGGCTTCGGCGTATTTTTTACGCAGCTCGGTGACGAGGGTGATGTCGGCTTCGTCGAATTGGGTGACGCGCGGGACGGCGGCCCAGCTTTCGGACATGCGCTGGCTGATGACTTTCCGGAGCGGAGTCATCGGCTTTTTGGCGATCTGGCCCCATTTGGAAAAGTCTATTTGCGGAGCGGGGGCTGCCGAGCGGATGCTCGGCGCTCCGGGGGCGGCGGCAGGACGGGCGGCCTGTTGTTGCAAGCGAGCGATGTAGGCGCGGACATCGGCCATGATGATCCGTCCGCCGTTTTCGCTGCCGCGAATTTTTCTCAGGTTGATGCCGAGTTCACGCGTCAAACGGCGGATGGTGGGAGAGGACGCGGGTTCGGGGCCGTCTTCGGCTGGTTCTTCGATGGCTTCAACGGGTTCTTCTTCCACGGGCGCAGCGGCACGAGGGGCAGCAGCTTTGGCCGGGGCCGGTTTTGCGGCGGGCGCGGGTTTAGCCGCAGCAGGAGCGCCGACGCTTTCGCCGATGGAAATAATGGGCGCACCAACGGAAATTTTATCACCGACGGAAACCAAAATTTTGGTGACTTTGCCGGAGGCGGAAGCGGGGACGGGGGCGACGGCTTTGCCGGTTTCGAGTTCGATGACGCCCTGGCCTTTGTTGATTTGATCGCCTTCTTTGACGAGGATGCCGACGACCGTGCCGGAATCCACACCTTCACCCAACGGAGGTAATTTAAGATCCATAAAATTGATTAAATGGTGACGAGCTGCGGAGACGTTTTCTCCGGGTTAACGTTCAAGTCCTTGATGGCCTGGGCGACGACATTGCGTTCGATCAGGCCGCGTTGCGCAAGCGCGGAAAGAGTGGCGATGACGGTACATTCGGCGTCGATTTCAAAAAACCGGCGGAGATTGCCGCGCGTTTCACTGCGACCAAAGCCGTCAGTGCCCAAAGTGGTCAAACCGCCGGGCACCCATTTCGCGATCTGGTCCGGCACAATTTTCATGTAATCGGACACGGCGATGAACGGGCCCTTTTCGTTTTCCAAAAGCTGTTGGACGTAACATTTCTTCGGCGTTTCCTCGGGGTGCAGCATGTTCCAGCGTTCGGTGAGAATGCCGTCGTTGCGCAGATTTTTGTAACTGGTCGCGCTCCAGACATCGGCGGAGACGTCGTATTTCTCCGCGAGAATTTCCTGAGCGCGCAAGGCCGAGCGGATGATGCTGCCACTGCCGAAAATCTGCGCCTTGTGCTTCTTGCCTTCGGGGCCGGTGTTAAATTTATAAAGTCCCTTGAGAATCCCATCTTCCACGCCTTCGGGCATCGGTGGCATCAGATAATTTTCGTTGTAGAGACAGAGATAATAGAAAATTTCCTCGCCGTTCTCGAACATCCGCTTCATGCCGTCGCAAACGATGGCGGTGACTTCGTAACCGAAGGCGGGGTCGTAACAATAAAGATTCGGGACGGTGCTGGCCATCAGGGGGCTGTGGCCGTCTTGATGTTGCAAACCTTCGCCGTTCAGCGTGGTGCGTCCGGAAGTGGCGCCGAGGAGAAAACCTTTTGTGCGGCTGTCAGCAGCGAGCCAGATTTGATCGCCGACCCGTTGGAAGCCGAACATCGAATAATAGATATAAAACGGAATCAGATTCACGCCGTGATTCGCATAAGCCGTGCCCGCCGCCACGAACGACGACATCGAACCCGCCTCGGTGATGCCTTCTTCCAAAATCTGCCCATCTTTCGCTTCGTGATAAAAGGTCAGGCCCTTGTTGTCCACCGGTTCATAAAGCTGTCCCTTGGACGAATAAATCCCCACTTCGCTGAACAACGGATCAATCCCGAAGGTGCGCGCTTCATCCGGCACGATCGGCACCACATTCCGCCCCATCGTTTTATTCCGGATCAACGCTGTCAACAAACGGACAAACGTCATGGTGGTCGAAGCCTCGGCGCCGGTTCCATTCACATAAGCGGGAAACTCCGCCAATTTCGGCGTCTGGAGTGCAGGGGCTTTGACCGAACGTTTCGGCACAAACCCGCCGAGTTTTTTGCGGCGTTCCAAAAGATATTTGATTTCCGGTGAATCTTTCGCCGGGCGATGGAACGGGGTCTCGGCAATGTCATCATCGCTGATGCCGATGTCGAAACGTTCGCGGAACTCACGCAGTTCCTTTTCGTTCATCTTCTTCTGCTGATGCGAGATATTGCGGCCTTCGCCGGCTTCGCCGAGTCCGTAGCCCTTGACCGTCTTGGCCAGAATGACCGTCGGGCCGCCTTTGTGCTCCATCGCGGCCTTGTAGGCGGCATAAACTTTTTTCGGATCGTGCCCGCCGCGAACCAGTTTGGTCAGATCGCTGTCGCTCAGGTGATTCACCAACTGCAGCAACTCGGGATATTTGCCGAAGAAATGTTTCCGGATGTAACTGCCGTGTTCGACGATGTATTTCTGGTAATCCCCGTCCACCGCTTCTTCCATGCGCTTGACCAACAGGCCGGTGGTGTCTTTCGCGAGCAATTCGTCCCAGGCGGAACCCCAAATCACTTTGATCACATTCCAGCCAGCACCACGGAAAACGCCTTCGAGTTCTTGAATGATTTTGCCGTTGCCGCGCACCGGGCCGTCCAACCGCTGTAAATTACAATTTACCACCCAAACCACATTATCCAAATTCTCCCGAGCCGCCATGGCCAGGGAGCCGAGCGTTTCCACTTCATCGGATTCGCCATCGCCGATGAAAGCCCAGATCTTGGGTTCATGTTCTGATTTGAGGAAACCGCGCGCCTTCATGTAGCGGACAAACCGTGCATGATAAATCGACATGATCGGCCCCAACCCCATCGAGACGGTCGGAAACTGCCAGAATTCTGGCATCAAATAAGGATGCGGGTACGAAGACAAACCGCCGCCATCGGCGAGTTCGCGGCGAAAATTGTGCAGATGCCCTTCGTCCAAACGATATTCGAGAAAGGCGCGGGCGTAATTGCCGGGAGTCGTATGGCCTTGAAAATAAATCAGATCCGCCGGACGATCACCATCGCCGCCGCGGAAAAAATGGTTGTAGGCCACTTCATATAAAGTAGCCATGGAAGCATAACTCGAAATATGTCCACCGACGCCGGTATCGCCGCGCTGACCGTTGACGACCATGGCCATGGCGTTCCAACGGGCCAAGCTTTTGATGCGGCGTTCCAATTCGCGATTTCCCGGATAAGCCGGCTGTTCGCCGACGGGAATGGTATTAACGTAAGGCGTGCCGACCGGGCGTGGTCCGCCGCCGCTTAGTTGCAGGCGTTGCAGGAGAGATTCGAGCGTGGCCTTGGCCTTTTGCGTCCCTTGATTGCGCACCATGTAATCCAGCATGTCATCCATGCCGTTATTCGGGCCGTTATTCGGGCCGCTGGGCGTGGAGGAAGAATAATCTTCCGCCACCCGACCGGGCGGTTTCGTGCTTGTTTTTGTATTTAGTGCTTCCATCTGACTCTGCATTGCGGCCTATTTTGATGAAGACCGCCGCTTTTGTAAAGCTGCGCGCATCATACATAACAATATTGCACAAACAAATGAAATGTCTGGATTTGACCCTGCCCACTCCCGCCGCCAATTTGGCGCTGGATGAGGCGCTTCTGGATGCGTGCGAGGAGGATGCGGGGCTGGAGGTGCTGCGGTTTTGGGAGCCAAAGGAATATTTTGTGGTGGTCGGCTATGCCAATGAGGTCAAAAAAGAGGCGAATGTCGGAGCTTGCACGAAAGATAATGTTCCCATTTTGCGGCGATGCACGGGTGGCGGAACGGTTTTGCAGGGGGCGGGTTGTTTGAATTATACCCTGATTTTACAGATCGCCGGAAATCCGGCTCTGCAAAATATTACCGGGACAAATCGTTTCATCATGGAACGCCAGCGCAGAGCACTCGCGCCGTTGCTCAGTGCGCCCATCCGGGTTCAGGGGCACACGGATTTGACGATGCGCGATCTGAAATTTTCCGACAATGCCCAGCGGCGAAAACGGAACGCGCTGATTTTTCACGGGACGCTCCTGTTGGATTTTAATCTTTCACAGATCGAAAAATATCTCGCCATGCCTTCGCGCGAGCCGGATTACCGGCAGAATCGGCGGCACACGGATTTTTTGATGAATTTAAATATTCCCATCGCCGGAGTTAAATCTGCGCTTACGTCAGGCTGGCTGGCCGGGGAGGTTTTAGATCAAGCACCGGATTTTCAAAAACTGCTCACGGAGAAATATGAACAGACCGAGTGGAATCTGAAATTTTAATGGCCGGATTTACTTGGAATAATAGGCGAGAAGTTTTCCCAGATTTTCTTCGTTCAAATAGCCGGGCATTCCTTCAAAACGCACGTAGCCGTGCGGGTCAATGAGCATGGCGTGCGGGATGCCTTTGACTTCGATTTGACGCATCATTCGGGCGCCGGGATCAATCGCGACGGAATAATCTATATGCGGGCTGGCCAAGGCACGCACTTTATCTTCCTGTTCGTCACTCAAGCCGACAAAGGTTACTTGGTCTTTATATTTGGCGTACAGTCCGTTGAGGTGGGGAATAGCCGCCTTGCAAGGGCCGCACCAGGTCGCCCAAAAATCAATCAGGATAAATTTGCCATCCGTGTTGGGCTGCGGCGTCAGCCACTTGTCCACGACAAAATTCGGCGCTTTCTGATGCAGAAAAGATTTGGCGTAGAGTTTTGGAACCACAATGTCCACAGGCCCGGCGGTCGGCGATGCTGACCGAACTGGAGTTGCGTTGGCGGTCGGAGGGTTGGCGGCGGGCGCGACTCGATTTTATTGAGATACGCGGCGGTGCCGGCGGCGCGCTGCTGTTCGGCGGTCTGGGCGGTATCGGCGTTGAAATGAAAATGCTGTTGCATCTCCGGGTCAAGGTCTTTCAATTTCGCGTTGCCGATGCCGTGGGCGTAAAAAAAATGGATGTCCGTGGGGGTGACGGTGGTGACGGTGACGTTGCTATAAACCTGGCTGCCGACTTTGAGCGTGGGGAGTTTTTCATCGGCGCAGTGCGCGGCCAACACCAAGGCAGACAGAGCAAGGGCGGTAATAAATTTGGTTGACATAATCCTCAGTATTCGCACTTTAATTTTTTTCTGAAAGGAATTTGTTCGCGAGTCCTCATTTCAGATTTTTAGGATTCAATGGCTGCAAATCTTTTGGCAAAAACAATCCGTCTTTGCGGATCAATTCGCCATCAAACCATACTTCGCCACCACCCCATTCCGGACGTTGAATCAGCACCATGTCCCAATGCACCGCCGAGCGGTTGCCGTTGTCGCATATCTCATAAGCCTGACCGGGCGTGAAATGCAGCGAACCGGCGATTTTTTCATCGAACAAAATATCGCACATCGGATTCAGGATGTAAGGATTGAAGCCGAGAGAAAATTCGCCGATGTAACGGGCTCCAGGATCGGTGTCCAGGATTTCATTCAAGCGCTTGGTGTTGTTGGACGTGGCCTTGATGATTTTGCCGTCTTTAAATTCGAGACGCACGTTTTCAAATTTGGTGCCGGAATAGAGCGTCGGCGTGTTGTACTGAATCACGCCTTGGACGGAATTTTTGATCGGACAACTGAACACTTCGCCGTCGGGGATGTTCCGGTCGCCCCGGCACAGTTGGGCCCCGATACCCTTGATGCTGAAACGCAAATCGGTGCCGGGACTCTTGAGATGCACCTCGCCCGTTTTTTTCATGCGCGTTTGCAGCGGAAGCATGGCCTTGGCCATCTTCGGATAATCCATCGTGCAAACATCAAAATAAAGATTCTCGAAGGCCTCCGTGCTCATGTTGGCCGCCTGAGCCATGCTGGGAGAAGGCCAGCGCAACACGCACCATTTCGTTTTATTGACACGATAATTCAGGACCGGGCGAATGGCCCTGGAATACAGCGACATCAAATTGCTCGGCACATCGGAATTTTCGCTGGTATTGTCCGCACCGCGCACGGCGATGTAAGCCTGCATCTTTTTCATGCGGGCCAGTTCAATCCCGCTGACCAGCTTGGCATGTGGCGCGTTGGTTTCGCGGACGACTTCCCGGCTGACGCGGGTATGACGGGTCTCGACAATTGGAATCGCACCCACGCTCCGGACCGAGCGCATGAGCTCGATGGTGAATTCATCCGGCACGTCAATCATATCCAGCAGGATGCGCTCACCCTTTTTGAGTTTGGTGGAATATTTTACCAGCAAATCCGCGAGTTTCTTGTAACGAGTGTCTGTCATATCATTCTATTGTAGCATGGTCTCTTTGCGCCGCAAAATCCGTTCCCGTTTTTTGATTTCAGTCCGCAATAAATCTTCCGCCGACCAGCCGTTATCTTGAGCTTCTTGGGCCAGGGCAAATAATTGTCCGGCGATGGCCCGTTTGGTCAGCGATGATTTCGCCGAATCCAGCAATTTTGCCTTGCGCGCCTTCTTGACCAGTTTCTCCGCGCGCATCAGTGCGGGCAAATGTTTCGGGATGCCGTCCAGCGCGGATTTGCGCGCGTGCCGGGTGCCGTGTTTTTCGGCTTTCTTGATTTGCTCCCAATTGGCCCAGACTTCATTAATGTCTTTGACCTTGGTTTTGCCGAAAACGTGCGGGTGGCGGCGAATTAATTTCTCCACCAAGTGGCGCGTCATCTTTTCAAAATCAAAAACGCCGCGCTCCTTCGCCAGTTGGCAGTGAAACACCACATGCAGCAGCAAGTCGCCGATTTCTTCCGCCATTTCCTTGTCGTCCTTTGCTTCGATGGCGTCCACCAATTCATACACTTCCTCCACCGCCATCAACCGGATGCTCATGTGGTCCTGCTCGCGGTCCCATGGGCAACCGGTGGGCGAGCGCAATTTCGCCATGACGCGAAGCAAATCGTTGATGGCCGGCTTCTTTTTCACAAGATCACGAGATTATCCCGATGCACCACCACGTCGGTGGCTTGATGCGCCACCAACCTCGCCGAATCCGCATCGCAAATGCCGCGCGCAAATTCCGTCCCGTCCTGGTCGCACAAACGCACGACCTCTCCAGCAGCAAAGCTCCCTTCGCATCGCACAATGCCCGGCGGCAAAAGGCTTTTACCCTTTTCTCGCAGAGCTTTCTTGGCCCCATCATCCAGATACAGCGTGCCTTTCGGATGATGAAAAAATGCGATCCAGCGTTTCCGCCCGGTCAGCTTGGTCGCTTGCGGAACAAAAATCGTTCCCTCGTTGCTGCCCGCCAGAATATCGGCCAACACCGATTTCTTTTTTCCAGACGCAATGACCAGCGGAATACCGGAACGGATGACTATTTTTGCCGCCTGAAGTTTTGAAGCCATCCCGCCGACAGCCGTTTCGCTTTCGGTGCCGCTGGCCATTTTTTCCACGGTGCCGTCCAGATTTTCCACGGCGGAAAGAATCTTAGCGTCCTGTTTCCCGTAATTTTCCATCAAGCCATCCACCGTCGTCAAAATCACCAGCAAATCCGCCGGCAGCAAACACGCCACCAGGGCAGAGAGTTTGTCATTATCGCCAAAGCGCAATTCAGTAAAGGAGATGGCATCGTTTTCATTGATGATCGGCACCACGCCATGCCGCAGGAGCGTGACCAAAGTATTGCGCGCGTTCAGGTGGCGTTCGTGATGTTCCAAATCGTCATGCGTCAACAACACCTGCGCGACCTGGAAACCTGCTTCCCCAAAAAGCTTTTCATACATCGTCATCAGTCGCGATTGCCCGACCGCCGCGCAGGCTTGCAGTTCGGAAAGAATGGCCGGGCGTTTTTTATAACCGAGCGCGCCCATACCCGCGCCCACCGCGCCCGAACTCACGATGACGACCTCTTTGCCGCTGGCGCGAATGGCCGCCACTTGCGCCACTAATTGGCCCATTTGCGCCAAATCAGGCTGCTTCTGGCTGTCTGTCAGGACGCCAGTGCCCAGTTTGACGACCACGCGACTGGCTTTGGTCAATGGTTCACGATGCATATATCCGGGCGCAAAGATGGATGGAAATGCCCAAAGTTCCAAGCTTCAAACTCCAAACTTAAAATGCGAGGCCTCGCTTGAGCAATTTTGGAATTTGAATTTTCTTTGGAGCTTGAAGCTTGGATTTTGAAGTTTTTCCAGTAACTTGGCTTCATGCGTGATGAATCTTTGCAGTTTTTGAAACAGTTGGTCAACACTCCCAGCCCGAGCGGCCGGGAATTTCGCGGCCAGCGCGTCTGGCTCGATTACGTCAAACAGTTTGCGGACGACACATTTTCCGATGCCTATGGAAATTGCGTGGCCGTCCTGAACAAAGGCGGTTCACCGCGCCTGATGCTGGCCGCCCATGCCGATGAGATCGGCATGTCTGTCAATTATATCACCGATGAGGGCTTTATTTACGTCCGCAAAGTCGGCGGCATTGATCCCGCCATCACCAAGGCCCAGCGCGCCGTCATTCACAGCAAAAACGGCCCGGTCAAGGGCGTCTTTGGCAATGTCGCCCCGCACCTGATGAAATTTGAAGGCGAACGCAAAATGCCCAAGATGGAAGACCTGTTCCTCGACATCGGCGTCAGCAGTAAGAAAGAGGCGGAAAAATTGATCCGCATCGGCGATGCCATCACTTTGAGCGATGAATTTGACACGCTGCGCGGCGATCTGGCAGTGGCTCGCGCCTTTGATAATCGCATCGGCACTTTTGCCGTGGCCGAAGCGGCCCGGCTGCTCAAAGAAAGCAAAACGAAATTCAGTCCCGAGATCCTGGTTGTGTCAAACATCATGGAAGAAGTCGGCTTGTTCGGCGCGCGGCAAATCGCCTATTCGCTCAAACCTGATGTGGCCCTCGTCGTGGATGTGACCCATGCCACCGATTATCCCACGGTCAGCAAACAACAGCATGGAGATATCAAGGTCGGCCAGGGCCCCGCCCTGACTCATGGCGGCTGCAATCACTCCGAGGTCGTGGCGCGTCTGGAAAAAGTGGCCCACGCCAAGAAAATTGCGCTGCAACACGAAGCGACCTCCAGCACCAGCGGCACCGACACCGATGTGATTTTCTGGACGCGCGGCGGCATCCCGTGCGCCTTGATCAGCCTGCCCAATCGTTACATGCACTCACCAGTGGAAGTAGTCAGCTTGAAGGACCTCGAGCAAATTCCCCAATTGATGGTGGCCTTCGCGCAATCGCTGAAAGCGGGCGAAGAATTCAAGGTGCCGATTTAACCGGCGCTGCGGTCTCCGGCGGTTTACTGGCGTTGGCATTGGCCGTGTCCATTTTCTTTTTCATCGCCGGCCCCAGTGAAGGCACGACTTCGGCCACGCGTTGATAAATCAATTTTGCTTCAGGCCATTGTCCTGCGGCTTCACGGAGACGGGCCGCTTTCTCGCCGGCTTCTTTGACCCAAAAAGGATCGCACGGCCTTCGGACTTCCAGCACCTGGGCATAATGGGCCAGGGCTTCATCGGTCCGGCCCCGCCGCTCGGCCACAAGCCCCAAACCAACTTGCGCTTGACTCCAGGTGGCTACTTCTACATCTGGCAGAAGCAAAACGGCTTCGTAAGCTTGGCTCGCATTGGTGTAGGCGGAAGGTGGCAGTTTGAGCGTATCAGCCCAGGTAAAATAGTAATCGCCCATTCGCCCCAGAGCCTGAGCGGCCAGTGTATTGGTGGATGCGCCGTTGGTGATGCGGCGCAAGGAGTTGATGGCTTCGACCAGATAACTGGTATTGGTCGGCTCGCCCAGAAATTGCATGAAAATGGTATCGCCGAGCGCGAAATAACTTTCTGCCATGAGGGCGGGCGGAACATTGGTGTCGCTGACCAATTTGGTGAATCGTTCCCGGGCGGCGGCATAATCATTTGGCCCTTGCCGCGCATACGCCGCGCGACCCGCCATCAACCGCGCTTGGAAGGGCAATTCCCCGGCGGTCGGATATTTCCCAAAAACCTCCTGATACGCGATGTCGGCCTGCTGATAATCTTCGTGGTAGAAATAATAGTCCCCGATCCAGTTTTGCGCCAGGGATGCAAGGTTGGTCATGTCGGGAAACCGGGCAACAAAATTGGTGAAAAGTATCAGCGCGTTGGTTTCCGCGCCGCTTTTCCAAGTGGCCAGAGCGCGCGCATATTCCACCTGCGGCAAAAGCGGATGCTGCGCGTGATTAGTCACCCATCGGTCATAAACCGCCAAGGCGCTTTTCCAATCCCGCGCCATCGCATAAGTTCGCGCCTGGGCAAATTCCACTTCCGGTGCCAGCGGCGTGCGGGGAAATTTTTGGATCAGATCGCTGAATGTTTGGCGCGCTTTCTCCAGATCACCCTGATGTCCGGCGGCCTCGCCGATGACCAACATGCTGCGATCGCTGAAATAACTGTCGGGGTACCAGGCAATGATGCGGCCCATCGCTTCAGCGGCGGCTTGCTGGTCGCCGCGCGCCAGATTCGCCTGCTCGGCCTGAAACAGCGCTTGGTCAAACAGGGCCAGATTTTTCAGCAACCCATTTTTCAAATCCTCCCGCTGACCGTATAGATGCCAGATGAGATTATAATTGGTCGCGGCCCCGGCGTAATCCCCTTCATAAAATAACGCATCCGCCAGTTTGAATCGCGCCACCGCCTGGTCTTCGGATTCGGGCAACCGCTTGATCGCCTCCATGAAATTGGTTTTGGCCCCGGCATATTTTTTCTCCTGCCACGCGCACCAGCCTAGATCGAGCCGGGCCCGCCCCTGCAACGGACTTTGGGGAAAATCCTGGATGACCCGGTCCAGATTGCTGACCGCCAATTGCGAATAATTCGTCGCATCGCTGATGGGCGGAGTGATATTGCCGACTTTCAAGTAAAGTTCGCCCAGAGTCAAATAGGCCAGATCGAGCGAGGAGCCGCCGGGATTTTGCCCGATAAAATTTTCCAACTGCTGGATGGCATCCGGGATGAGGCTGTGTTGCAGCCTCAATTCCATGGTGCGCGCCAGGGCCTCGCGCTGCACTTCCACTGGAAAATCCTTTGCCAGATCATTCGTGTAGGATTGGATGGCATTTTCCCATTGGCCGAGTTTTTCGAAGGCTTCACCCTGCAGAAAACGGCTGTTGGCTGATTCCGGAGAACCCGGTGCGAGGGTCATTAAATTGGTGGTATTGGCCAGGGCCTCGTTGCTTTTCCCGCCCGCCAATTGCAATCGTGTCAACAAATACAGCCGACGCCATTTGTCCGCTGCCGACATCAACTCCGTGGCCATGCCGCCGACCACTTGTTCTCCGGCAGCATATTGCTTTTGTTCATACAAGGCCTTGCCCAAAAGCAACCAACCGGGCATGGCCAGAGGATTTTTTGGGTCTTCCTTCACGGCTGATTGAAAGCTGCCATTCGTGCCGCCCAACAATGCCACCACTTTCGCCCAATTGGTCAACTGGGCGTAGGCCGCCGCTTCATTCTCCGCCGCGTTCAGGCGAAACGACGACTTCGGAAAACTTTTGTTCAAAGCGGCATAACTGTCGGCCGCCGCTTTGAATTCACCTTTTTTGAAAAGCGCTTCGCCCAGCCAAAACTGAAATTCCGGCGTCACCGATTCGGAGTCATCCGGTTTTTCCTTTTGCAATAATTCAATCGCGCCCGCGATATTGGTCTGGTTCAGCCGCGCCCGCGCCTGAAAAAGAATCGCGCTCGAACGCATGGACGAATTGGTGTAAGTCGCGGCAAAATCGGCAAAAGCTTTTTCTGCGGTTCCGTAGAAGTGATCATTAAAAAGCCTGGCCCCAGCGGCAAACGCGTTGGTCTCGCCATTGCCTTGGGCCGACAAGGTCTGAGTTCCCACCCAGGCCAATAAAAAGAACGCCGCCAGCCAGCGCTGGAGCAGGACTTGTTTAATTGGCTTCGCGTTCAACATCTTCATTATCTGACAGGCCCGGACAAGATACGATTCAAAAATTGCCCGGTGAAACTCTCCGGCGTTTTGGCGATTTTTTCCGGCGGGCCCTCGGCCAGGATGCGTCCACCGCCCTCGCCACCCTCGGGGCCGAGGTCAATCACCCAGTCGGCGGTTTTGATCACATCCAAATTGTGCTCAATGATCAACAGCGTGTTTCCTTGATTGCGCAGTTTGAAAAGAACATCCAGCAGCTTGGCCACGTCATGAAAATGTAATCCGGTCGTCGGCTCATCCAAAATATAAAACGTGCGTCCCGTCGCCCGCCGACTCAATTCCGCCGCGAGTTTGATGCGTTGCGCCTCGCCGCCGCTCAATGTCGTGGCGGATTGCCCCACCTTCACGTAGCCCAGCCCCACTTCCGCCAGTGTCAGCAACGGATCGTAAATTTTCGGCAGCGCGCGGAAAAACGTGACCGCTTCATCCACTGTCATGTCCAGCACATCGGCGATGTTCATGCCCTTGTAATTGATTTCCAGCGTCTCGCGATTATAACGCTTCCCATTGCACGCCTCGCACGTCACATAGACCGGCGGCAAAAAGTGCATCTCAATTTTGATCAAGCCATCGCCCTGGCATTTCTCGCATCGCCCGCCTTTGACATTGAAACTAAACCGGCCCGCTTCGTAGCCGCGAATTTTCGCCGCCGGCAATTTGGCGAACAGATCGCGGATCTGATTGAACATCCCCGTGTAAGTCGCCGGATTGCTGCGCGGCGTCCGGCCGATTGGCGTCTGATCAATGACGATCACTTTGTCCAAATCCTCGAAGCCGCGAATTTCCTTGTGCGCGCCGGGTTGTTCCTTTGAGCCATAAAATTTCCGAAACAAAGCGCGACGCAAAATATCATCCACCAAAGTACTTTTACCCGAACCGCTCACCCCGGTAACGCAGGTCAACGTCCCCAGCGGAATCCGTGCATCTACATTCTTGAGATTATTTTCGCTCGCGCCGATAACTTCCAGCCAGCCGCGTTCCGACGTCGGTTTGATCCGGTTTTTCGGCACGGCGATTTTCAATTCGCCTTTCAAATACTGACCCGTTAACGACCGTGGCACCGCCATGATTTCATCCACCGTTCCGGCCGCAACCAATTCCCCGCCATGCACGCCCGCGCCGGGGCCGAGATCTAGGACGTAATCCGCCTGACGAATCGTGTCCTCGTCATGCTCCACGACTAAAACGGTGTTGCCCAAGTCTCGCAAACCTTCCAACGATTTCAACAAACGCTCGTTGTCACGTTGATGCAGCCCGATGCTTGGTTCATCCAAAATATAAAGCACCCCGACCAGGCCCGCGCCGATCTGCGTGGCGAGCCGGATGCGTTGCGCTTCACCGCCGCTGAGCGTTCCGCTTTCGCGATTCAGGGTCAGATACCCCAGCCCGACGTTTTTTAAGAATCCAAGCCGCGAACGGATTTCTTTGATCACTTCATGGGCGATCTTCTGCTGAAAATCCGTCAGCTTGAGTGTCGCAAAAAAAGCATCGGCTTTTTCGATGGATAACGCACAGACATCCATGATGGATAATCCTGGAATGACCGGTGGCTTTGAACTTTGAACTTTGAACGTTAAACTTTCCGCTCCCCCCACCGTCACCGCCAGCACCTCCGGTTTGAGCCGGCGACCCATACACGCATCGCACGGCTGTGGATTCATGTAGCCCTTCAACCGATTCTTCGTGAACTCGCTCTCGCTCTCGATATAAAGCCGCTCCAGATTGGGAACGATGCCTTCAAACGGACGCTTGATCTTGCTCGCCTTCCCCGCGCGCCAAAAAGTGAATTCAATTTCGTCCTCTCCCGTCCCACGCAGCAGTTTCTTTCTAAAATCTTCCGGCAAATCCTTCCAGGGAGCTTCCAGGCTTTGGCCGTAATGCGAGGTCAGCGCTTTCAACAGGCTCTTGTAATAAACGATCATCCGTTTATTGCCGCGCCGCCACGGTTGCACCGCGCCCTTCTCCAACGATTTGTCCACATCCGGCACCACCAGCGCTTCGTCAAAAACCATCTTCTGCCCGAGACCATGACACACCGGACACGCGCCCGAGGGGGAATTGAACGAAAAATGTTTCGGCGTCAGCGTCTCAAAACTCAAACCGGTCGAAGGACTGTAATTCCGATTGGAATGTAGCGTCTCCGTCCATTCCGTCGCGGCATCGGGCGGTTGATGCAAAACCAACACGCGGCCCTCGCCCCATTTCAACGCCGTCTCCATCGAATCACTCAGACGCACGCGGATTTTCTCATCCACCACCAATCGGTCCACCACCGCTTCGATGGTGTGGCGTTGTTTGGGATCGAGCTTCACCCGCACATTATTGCCCAGTTCCACCAGTTCCCCATCCACCCGCGCCCGCACGAAACCTTCGCGGCCCAACCGTTCGATCACATCCCGGAACTCGCCCTTCTGGCTGGAAATCACCGGAGCCAGCAACATCACCCGCGTCTTGGCCGGCAAGGCCAGCACCTTATCAACAATGTCACTGGTCGTCTGCTGTGTGATCGGCTCGCCGCTGATCGGGCAATGCGCCTGGCCGATGTTCGCGTACATCAACCGCAAATAATCAAAAACCTCCGTCGTCGTCGCAATGATGGAGCGCGGATTGGTGCCGGACCCGCGTTGTTCAATGGCGATGGAGGGCGACAGTCCCTCGATGAAATCCACCTCTGGCTTCTCCATCTGATCCAGAAACTGCCGGGCATACGCGGAGAGCGACTCCACATATTTCCGCTGCCCCTCGGCATAGATGGTATCGAACGCCAGCGACGATTTCCCCGACCCGCTCAACCCCGTGATCACGACGAGTTTGTCGCGCGGGATCGAGAGCGTCAGGTTCTTCAAATTATGCTGGCGCGCGCCGCCGATCTTGATGAATTCCTTCGACATATCTCAAACAGGTGGGGCGAGAGTCCCCGCGAGCCGTCCCTTCCAACTCTCAAATTTCCCCAACACACAATCTGCCAAGCCTACACCGAATCTGGTGAATCATGAAGGGTAAAAATTGGGAATATTTTCCAGTGGCGCATCTCGTCACAGTCCACTTGCGAAGGAGGATGGCTCGTCCGGTTTGCGGTTAAAAATCCCCGCTCCAAAACCCTGCCGGGCCTCGATTCAATCTGCAAACAACGACGCCAAACTGGAGCTAACAACATCTAACGACAGTCAACGCGGCCTAACCGCACCCATTTCAAAAAATTCCGGCTTCAATACTTCCTGATTCCTCCTTTCTTTCTCCGTGTCTCTGTGGTTCAAACTGCATCGGTTTCAGGAAAACCTTTGCGTCGCGTTCGCTTTTTTGCGGCTACTTCAAATGCCTCCCATCTGCGTGCATTCGTGCCCATCTGTGGTTTCAGGCCGGGAAATTTTTAACCGCGGATGACACTGATTTCGCGGATTGAGGAAAGAAATTTTTGCCCGCGAAAAACGCAAAAAAACGCGAAAGGGGAACCGGCGCACTGGAAGCGCAGAGGTTTGCAGTGGTCGTGGTATATGACTGTTCTTTATTCATCAGGGTGAGTTTGGCAGAAAACGGCAGGCTTGTCGTACACACCATGAACACCATTCCCATATTTCCCACCATCCTCTTAAATTCGATCTACCCGCGCCCTGCTCACAAATATTCCGTCATCCCATCATACCCGTGCGAGACGGGGATGGGATGGCCGAGGCGTTCGAGCAACTGGCGCGTGAGGTTCAATTTGCCTTCCAGGAAATGATCGTCGTGCAACGGGTCGTGGTGGGTGATGATCCAGCGCGGCGCTTTCGCCAGGCAAACCAACAGGGCGGCGTTGGACAAGCCGCTGTGGCCCCAGCCGATGCGCTTGGGATATTCTTCATTGGTGAATTGCGCCTCGTGAAAGAGCAGATCAATGTCCGAGAGAAATTCCACCATCTTCAAATGCGGCGCGACCAATTCGTTCTCGCGCGTGATGTCATCCGGCGGCCCGGTGTAGCCTTTGAGGAATTCGTTGTCCGGGACCCAGGCGATTTTCACTTCGCCGAGATCAATCTTGTAACCGACGGTGGCGCCGGGGTGATTGGAAAATTCCCAGGTGATTTTAATGCCATCAATGACGATCGGTTCCTGGCCGATCTGGACGAAGTTGAGCTTCGCTTTCATGTCCTCAATTTGGACGGGAAAATAATCGCGATCCAATTGGCCTGAGAAAACGGATTTGAGGTCTTTGCCGAAACCGCGCGCCCCATAGACGGTGATTTCAAATCCCGGAATATAGGCCGGGACAAAAAATGGAAAGCCTTGGATATGATCCCAGTGCGTGTGGGTGATGAAGAGATGGATTTTGCGCGCGCCGGATTTGGCCAACTGTTGCCCCAAGTCGCGGATGCCGGAACCGGCGTCGAAGATCAAAACGGTGTCCCCGCGAACAATGCTCAAGCACGAAGTCTGCCCGCCGTGCCGCAGATAGGCCGCGCCCGGAGTGGGCGTGGAACCGCGCGAACCCCACAGGGTCAGGCAGGCGTTCTTGGTCAGCAGGATCGGGCGGAAAGTTTTTTCGGTGAAACCGGTGGAGTCGCGCGTGACCACCGGGTGCTTGGCGTTTTTTCGTTTGCCGAAAAACTCGTTGACCTTGGCCACCAGGTCGGACGGATCGAGTGGTTTGACCAGGAAATCGTACGCGCCCATCTCCGCCATTTTGATCTGTTCGGTGCCAAAATCCTTGGCCGAACAAACGATGACGCCGACATCTTTGGTTTGCGGGTTGGCCCGGAGTCTTTCAATGACTTCGACGCCGTGTTTTTTCGGCATCATGATGTCGAGGAGAATCAGGTCGGGGCGAAAAGATTTGGCTTTCTTGAGACATTCCTCGCCGTCCTCGGCCACTTGCACCTCATAACCGGCTTGTTTGAGGGCGGCGCTGTGTTTGAGGGCGATGACCTGAATGTCCTCGGCGATCAGGATGCGGCCTTTGGCGGATGTTTTTGTCGCAGCCATAAAATCAGGAAGTGTGCGCAGTTAAATAATGTTTGAGTTCGGTTTTCAAATGGTCGGTTTCGGCAATCAATTCGAGAATCAAACTGTCGAGGCCGGCGAAATCTTTGGCCTGGCCGCGTTGCTCGATGAGCCGGGCGAGGCTTTGCGCATGAGCGGCGCGCATTTCGCCGAACAAGCCTTTGAGGGCATGACCGGCTTCATAAACCACATGGCCATCCCGTTTTTCCAGGCCTTGATGGAGCATGGAAATGAGCCGGGGACTGTCGGTTTCGGAAAAAAGACGGACAATATCGCGCAGCAGATGGACATCGCGGCCGACGCTTTTGAACAAAGCCGCCTCGTCAAAGGTGGTTGACTGATTCTCGGTCAAATTCATCGGGAAATTAAAAGTGGGGTGGCCAACGGGACTCGAACCCGCAACAACAAGCTCCACAAGCTTGGACTCTACCATTGAGCTATGGCCACCAACCAGGGACAAGAGTAGGTTTGGCGGGGGCAAAGGTCAAGCTTGTGGAAAGAGGAGGGTGTGATCAAAAGTGATGGTTAGGAGCGCGGGATTTATCCCGCTTCAAGATGGCCAGCCAAGTGGCGGTTTCCTGGGAGTGATGCGCTCTCCGATTTCACGCTGAAGCGGCTTAAAAGCCGCGCTCCCACTGGAAAATGCGTGCGCGGGTTGGTTTTTTAGGCTAAACCGTTCCGGTGCAAGCTGCGCGCAATATTCACAATCTGACCCTGGTCGGCTTCATGGGGACCGGGAAATCTTCCGTGGGCCGGATCATCGCCGATCAATTGCACTATCGTTTTGTGGACACGGATGAATTGATCGAAGCCCAACAGGACACGACGATTGCGGAAATTTTTGGCAAACAGGGTGAGGCCGTGTTTCGGCAATGCGAGGCCAAGGCAGTCCAAGAGTTGGCCGCGCAAACCGGTCTGATTATTTCCACCGGCGGCGGCGTGGTCATCAACCCGGACAATTTGGCGAGCCTCAAAACCCATTCGCTCGTGGCCTGTTTATGGGCCACGCCGGAGACGATTTGGGAACGGGTGAAGGAGCAGACGCACCGGCCTTTGCTGCAAACCGCCGATCCGCTGGGAAAAATTCGTGAATTGCTGGCGCAACGGGCGCCGTTTTATCGGCAGGCCGATGTATTGATCAATACCGGTCTGCGGTCACCGCGCGAAGTGGCGCAGCAGGTGTTGCATCAATTCCAACTGGCCCGCGCCCGGCGTTCATGAAAAAGCAGATCCAGGAGCGCGCGCTGGAGCTGGGCTTTGACGCCTGCCATTTCACCACCGCGCAACCGCCGGATCACGCCGAGCATTTTCAACGCTGGCTGGCGGCGGAACATCACGGCGAAATGGGATGGTTGTCGCGCAATGCGCACAAACGGGTGGAGCCGAACCAAGTCCTGGCCGAGGCCAAAAGTATCATCACGCTGGCGGTCAGTTATGAAACCAAAACACCGGAACCAGTCAAAGCCGCCGGGGTCATCGCCCGTTACGCGCGTTATGCTGATTACCACGACATTCTAGCCGAACCGCTGAAGTTGTTGACAGAATTCGTCAACCGTTTGGGCGGGCAAACGAAATCGTTATGGTACGTGGATACCGGCCCGTTGCTGGAGCGGGACCTGGCGCAGCGGGCGGGCTTGGGTTTTGTCGGCAAACACACCAATCTGATCAGCCGCAAGTTCGGCAACTGGATATTTTTATCCGAAATCATCACCACGCTGGAACTGGAACCGGATGCGCCCGAGAAAAACCGGTGCGGTTCCTGCACCCGCTGCATCACGGCCTGTCCGACTGAAGCCATCACGGCCCCGTTCCAACTGGACGCCCGCAAGTGCATTTCTTATCTGACGATTGAATTGAAAGGTTCGATCCCGGAGGAATTCCGCGCGGCCATCGGTAACCGGATTTACGGGTGCGACGATTGCCTGGCGGCTTGTCCCTGGAACCGTTTCGCGCAGGAAGGAAAATTGATGAAGCCGCATTATCGCGAAGGCTTGGCGGCCCCGGATCTTTTGGAATTGCTGGCACTGGACGAGGCCGGATTCAAAGAGAGATTTGCTGGCAGTCCCATCCTGCGAACCAAGCGTCGCGGCCTATTGCGAAATGTGTGTGTGGCGCTGGGGAATGTCGGAGATGAAAAGACCTTGCCAGCCTTGGAGAAAGCAGCGAGTGATGCCGAACCTCTGATTGCCGAACACTCTACCTGGGCCATCGGGCAAATCAACAGCAGAACAGCGAAGGGGTCAGTGTAATTGTGATCCGGCAAAACACGCGCGAGACGGCGCGAAATTATTTTACCGTTTCGGCGACGGTTTTTTGATTCGTCTCAATGGTCCCGGATTTTGCAATATAACGTTCGTTCGTGAACTTCCGTCGGATGCGGAAACGATGTAGTCAGGCGGGAAAACAGGGGCAAAGGCTTCTTCGTCAGTGAATGAGGGATTAGTGTCGATGCGCTTAAAAACCACCCGCTGCTTTTCAAACGATGAATCAGCCTTTATTTTCGTTGTGGTCCACACCGTCGGAAATCCGTTGCTGTCATATTTCTCCCGCTTTACCACCGTTGCAGTATGCTGGGTAAGATTGGTCATCAACTCCTGCAAGCAAACGGCCTTGCCCGAAATCTGTCCAACCCACATTTCACCTCGGAATGTAGGAGGTTTGTAATCGGTTTTGATGCCGGGCGGCAGGGTAAAACTCCATTTTAAGGTAAAGTGGGTGACCGCTTTTCCATCCAGTTTTTCATCGGTCGCTTCCAGCCTCCAACTCCGATCGGTCTGGGCATGGAGCTGCTGGACTTTTGCCGGATCAGTTTTCAATCCGCTATAATCAAACAGGCCCCGCTTTGGAATATTTGTGTCCGACCGGCTGACCGAGGCAACAAATAAACTCGCCACCTCCTGGTTCATTTTTAGTGCCTGCCAAAAATTGAATCGCGTAAATTGTTCTTTTTTCTGTTTGTAAAGCATCAGGTCGTGAAGTTCACGGTTTATCCTATAACTGCCATAGGGAGAAAATGGGGAATCGGGAATGTTGACCCAGGTATGGTAATATTCATTCGGGTGGGCTTTCATAAACCTTTCTTCACCCATGCCTTCGTCGTTCATGTCCCAACGGTAATAATTTCCCGAACACCATTCCTGCACATGCTGAATCCTTTTACCGGACTGGGCTTTCACAATGGTATTCGATTGTGCCACCTCCCAATCAGCTTTTTGCCGGGGTTTCAGGTGGGCATTATTGTCCAGCATGACACGTTTAATTTCTGTCAGGGTGGTTTTGACCTGCTCAGTGGTGTAGGGGGGTGTGGTCAATTCGATGTCCGCCTCAAATCGGCAACGATCGGGTTTGCCTGCCGTCGCCAGGTCGAAAAGTTGTTGAATCTCCAGCAACGAGGCGGGCCTTGAAGGACCCATTTCACGCCCGTGCAAATTTGAAATAACCGCCAAAGAGGTCGCCGCCCCAATGATGCCAAGGACGCTGATCACAGAAAGTTTCGCTTTCGCCCAAGTCATGGTCTTGAGCGTTCCTTTCACCATGGCCAAGGTTGACCCGCTGGCCGCTGCCCCTTTGGCAGCGGCCACGACCATCACGGATTTGGCCAGCGCCACCGGCGCGGCCTGGCTTGAATTGGCCGAAACCGCGCTGGCGATAAGCGTCGTGGAAAACGCCGCGCCGTGCTTTGTGAAAAAGCCCCGCAGCTTCTCCAAGCTGCGGGCCACCCTTTTTTGCGCGGCGCGTTCCTCCAGCCCCAGCGCCTTTCCCACCTCCTGCAAACTTTTATTCTCGAAATACCGCAGGATAATCGCGTCACGATCCTGCTCGCGCAGTCGCGCCATCGCTTCGTCCAGCAAGGGCGATAAATGTTCCCACGTTGCTTCGGAATTGTTCGGATCATTGCTGGCTTCCATTTGCGCCTCCTGTTCTCGCAGTTGACGGCGCCGCTGGCTTTTCAGTGCGTCAGCGGCGGCATATCGAGTCGCGCGATAAAGCCAGCCCGCCAGGATGGTTTTGGGACGCAACGACCCGGCTTTGCGGGCCAGAATGATAAACACCGCCTGGGTGATTTCCTCGGCCAGATGCGGATCGCGCACCTGTCGCAAAGCGGCTGCATGCACCAGGTTGACATGACGCGAAACCAACCCGGCAAAAGCTTGCTCGGATTGGCTGGCAGCGTATTCCCGCACCAACGCCATGTCGTCATTCATCATTTACCAGATATACGGACACCAAAATCTGAATGAGACAAATTTTATTTTCGGAATGGAGGCGATTCCTGGTTTTTAAGACTTCCATACCGGCGGTTGGCTTTGGCCGCTTATTAGGTAATTGGTTTTTGGTGTTTCCCTGGATGTTGGCGTTTGGAATTTGGAGCTTTTGTTGCTTGCCAGACGGGCGGGTCTTGGCCTACTTTACCCCACCCTGCGGGGATATTAGCGCGGTTAGCTCAGTGGTAGAGCATCACCTTGACACGGTGGGGGTCGTAGGTTCAATCCCTACACCGCGCACCATTTTCGTGCCGCAAATTGCGGTTTTACAGGGAGGAGGTTTGGCCTTAGTGTAATGCAATCTGTTATGAAGAATGTTGCGTCCATTTCAAATCGTACCCGGCTGGCTTTCACGTTGATTGAGCTGCTGGTGGTCATTGCCATCATCGGCATTTTGGCGTCCCTGCTGCTCCCGGCCATCGGGAATGCGAAAAAGGCCACTTTGGTCAAGGCCGCCAAAATGGACGAATCCGGGTTGCTCAGCGCGATCAACCAGTATTATGCCGATTACAGCCGCCTGCCTGCCCCGACCAACGCCCTGTATGTGGCCGGACCGCCGAAAGTTGATTTTACTTTTGGTACGGTTTACAAGGTGGGAGGGTCGGTTATTTCTCAAATTAACCCCTATACCGTGACGAACTATCTGGATTACGAAAATTACAACTCCGATGTCATGACCATCTTGGCGGGCACGAATTACACCTATAACCCCAACAAAACCGTTTATTTCAATGGCAAAGTGGCCAAAACGACCAACGATCCCGGTCTTGGGCCGGACAATGTATTCCGCGATCCGTGGGGCGATCCATATATCATCACGCTGGATTTGAATTATGATAACAAATGCCGGGATGGGTTTTATTGGCTTTTGAATACGAATAACCCGGTTTCGGATATTCCTGGTAACGCGATTGTCTGGTCTTTTGGGCCGGACAAAGGGATTGATTCAACCGCTCCCCCAAATCTCAGCTCCAATAAAGACAACGTTTTGAGTTGGAAATAACTCGAGCGCCGCAGTCTGTTTATTGCGCGAGCCGGAGGTTTTCCAGAATTTGCGAGGTGGAACGAACTTTGTTCAAGGTGTAAAAATGCAACCCTGGAACGCCGCCACGTAATAGCTCCTCACACTGACGCGTGGCATATTCGATGCCGAAATCCGCGCAGGCTTCGTCGTTGTCGGTGTATTTATCCAGTTCTTCCAGCAAAGGCTTGGGCAATTCCGCGCCGCAGAGGGCGGTGAAGCGCTTGATCTGCGTGGCGCTCATGACTGGGATGATGCCGGGGCAGATCGGCACTTTCACACCCTTCTTGACCAGATAATCGCGAAAGCGGAAATAATCCTCGTTGCTGAAAAAAAGCTGGGTCAAAACGAAATCCGCGCCGCAATCAATTTTGGCCTTCAACCGATCCCAATCCACTTCGCGCCCTTCCTTGCAGGCGATGTGGCCTTCGGGAAAACCTGCGGTGCCGATGGAGAAGCCGCCGATTTCCTTGATGAATTGGACAAGTTGATAGGAATATTCAAAACCGCCTTTAGTCCCCACAAAATCGCCGGTACCGCCCGGCGGATCACCGCGCAGGGCCAGGATGTTTTTGATGCCGAGCGTTTTGGCCTGTTGCAAAACGGCGCGGAGTTCTTCGGCGGTCGCATTGACGCAAGTGAGATGAGACATGGCAGTCAGGCCATGTTCGCGCTGGATGCGATCCACGATCATGAGCGTTTTGTCGCGCGTGCTGCCGCCGGCACCATAGGTGACCGAGCAATAATCAGGCTTTAATTGGATGAGCGCCGGAATGGTTTTTTGCAGGAGGGTGCGGTCGCCCTCCTCGGTCCGGGGCGGAAAAAATTCAAACGAAACGACGGGTTGGCCCGCCGCCGCTTTGCGCGCATGAATGTCGCGGATAAACTGCATGGCGTGGATTATGCGGGATTTCGGCGGCGATTCAATGGGGAAAGATAAAGGACTTCCAATTTTCACAAAAATGGTTATCTTATTTCCATGAAAGCAGCGCAGCAACCGATGCCCGTTGATTTGGAAAAGTTGAAGCCCATTTTGCACGATAAAATCGAGCGCATGGACGGCCAGCATCTTTCTCTGCTTAATCGGGTGTTATTGCAAATCGAGGCGGAAGAATTGGCGGAACGGTTGAGCGCAGGTTTTGATCAAGATTATGAAAAGGGTGTGATGCAGAGGATTCCCGAACTGGTGAAGCGATTTCGCGCCAAACATCGTTACACATGACGGTTTGCTTGGATACCAACGTCTTTCTTCAGATGTTTGGGCGGAAGCAGCCGTTTTATCCAATTTTTCGCGAGCTGCTGGATGGGCGGCTCATACTCGCAATTTCCACGGAAATTCTTTTGGAATATGAGGAAATCACTCTCAACCTTTCCGGGGCTGAACGTTGGCGCGATGTTTTGGCATTTTTAGACCTCGCCACTCAACTTCACGGTAACATCCGCCAGATCGAACCCCATTATCGCTTCGGTGTGATGGTGACTGATCCAGATGATAACAAATTCTGCGATTGTGCCATTGCAGCGGAAGCTGATTTTATCGTGACGGAAGACGCTCATTTTGACGTGTTGAAATCAGTTGGCTACAAACCTCGCCCCCTCACGCCCAATGAGTTTATCCGGCTGTATTTGTCCACCAAGCCATAGTTGTCGGCCAGCTGATTTCCGGAAATTGGTGCTCTTCTTCTCGGCTCGACTTTCGCCTCATCCCCGACAACCATGCTAGCCCTATGTTGTGGCCCTCGGATTATCACATGCACACGCCGCTTTGCCGTCACGCCAGTGGCGAGCCGACGGATTATGCGGCCCGGGCGCTGGCGGTGGGCTTGACGGAAATCGGGTTCACCGACCATTCACCCATGCGGCGGGATGATTTCGATAATTGGCGGATGCGCTTCGATCAACTCGGCGAATATGTGGAAAAAGTCCGCCAGGCGCAAAAGGAACATCCCGCGTTGCAAATCAAACTTTCACTGGAAGTGGATTATCTGCCCGGGCACGAGGATTGGATCCGCGAACTGGCCGGGCTGCATCCTTGGGATTATTTTATCGGGTCGGTGCATTACGTTTCGGATTCGTGGGCGGTGGACAATCCGGAAATGATTTCCAAATGGAAAGAGCGCGATGCGTTTGAAGTGTGGTCGGTTTATTTTGAACGCCTGACCAAAGCGGCGGAAACGGGCTTGTTTGAAATCATCGGTCATGCCGATCTGCCGAAGAAATTTAAGATTTATCCGAAGCAGGATTGCACGAAACTGTTCACATCGTTTTTGGATGCGGTGAAGAAAAAGGATGTGGCGATCGAACTGAATACGGCGGGGTTGCGGAAGGATTGCCAAGAGATTTATCCGAGCGCCGCCTTTCTCGCGCTGGCTGCGGAACGGAAAATCCCCATCACCTTTGGGTCAGATGCGCATGCCATCACTGAAGTCGGGATGAATTTTGCCGAAGCGGTGGCCCAGGCGCGCGCCGCCGGTTACACCCATTTCCGGCGGTTTGAGAAACGCAAAATCTCTGAAGCCCGCATCGGAGGTTGACCATGACGACGGCCAATAAAATCACCATCCTGCGCAGTCTCATGGTGCCGTTTTTTATCGTGCAGATGATTTACTACGTCACCTCGGGCGACGAACGGCATTGGTTGGCGGCACTTTTTTCCTTTGCCATTGCGGCGATTTCGGACGGTTTGGACGGTTACATTGCGCGGCGTTACAATCAACGCAGCGAGCTGGGCGCGGTCCTCGATCCACTCGCCGACAAGCTGCTGCTCGTTTCTGGGGTGGTGATTTTAAGTTTCAATAATGCGCCGTATCTGCTGCGGATACCCTCTTGGCTCACCGCCATCATCATCAGCCGCGACGTGTTGCTGGTGATTGGTTTGGGCGTCCTTTATTTCACCCTGGGAAAAGTCTCCGTCCGGCCGCGCATGACCGGGAAAATTACCACCGTTTTGCAAATGGCCACCGTCTTGTGGATTTTATTCCGTTGGCCCGCCAGCGTGCTGCCGTATTTGGCCTATGCCACTGGCGTATTCACCGTCATATCCGGCGTGCAATATATTTTATTCGATGGCGTCTATCGGCTTAATGCGCATCCGAGCGCATCGCCTTCGCCGCCGAAGTTGTAGCGGCAGGCGTCCCGCCTGCAGTAGAGGGTGGCATCTTGCACCCCGGACAAAGCGTAATATTTTCCTGCGGTCTAATAAATAACCAACGATGCTTGACTGATAATGGTTTTTCCGCCGGGCGAGACGCACCGGCTCTACATCAGGCAAGAGGCATGGTGCAAGGACATGGGTGAGGGTTCAATGCATGGACATAGGTGAGGGTCTTGGAGTTAGCATGAGGGGTTTTTGCCTTCATGCCTTGGCAAACTCGTTCTCTGTTGGAAGCGCGTCA
>CAIYOY010000038.1 GCA_903927905.1 uncultured Verrucomicrobiales bacterium
AGCGGGGAAGTTTAGTTGTCGTTACACGTGTATGGGACAACCAAGCGGGTACTGGCGTTCCTGACTGGGCCACTGCCGTTGCGAATAGTGCGACTCGCGGCGCTTCCCAGCCATTCGATGTGACCGGCCTATGGAACGGAGTTGGCACTCCTGGACCATCTGTTTCTTTGGATGGGCTGCGTAGTTTCGCTATAGGAGGTCCACTGTCTCCTCCTCCGTTGCCTGAACCGAGCGCGATTGTGCTGATGGTGTTGGGCAGTGCCACTTTCATTTTCCGCCGACCAACCTCCCTTGTCCCGTACCCCTTCACCTTATTCACTTCCAATAAAACCGCACTGTCATCAACTGATTGGGGTTCGGCCCGGCCCGGCTGATGATCCCGTAGAACGTCCGTTGATACCCGTTGATTTCGGTGTCCACTTGCACCTCAAAAACGTAGCTCCGAATATCGCAATAACGGCCGAGGGCCGCAGCCGCCTGGCCCAAAGCAGGGCCGCCGGCAAAATTCTGATTATTTAAGTCACCTGGACTGCGCAACGGAACATCGTCATCTGTCCCCGGTTGCCCATCCAAGCCATTGCGTTGCGTCACAATCGCGTTGGCCAACGTCTCATCCATCCCCGGGATCATCGCCAATGTCTGGGCTGAGGCGGTGTTCACATTCAGCTTGCCGCCCATGGCTGAAAAAAGTTGTTCCATGCCCACCGCATACGCCGGCTCCTCGTTGTTGCGGAATAAACTTTTGCGCGCATAAGTGCCCTGTTCAAACTTGTTATTGCCATGCTGTTCGAAAGCCGACAGCGGATGCCCCGCCGCCTTTGGACCCCAGTAAATTCCGCGCGTCACCCCTTTGACCAGCAACAACTCATTCAAATCATCAATCCGCCCGTTCTTGCAATAATACGGCGGCGACTGCCCTTGATAATACTGGTTCTCCGCTCCGGCCACATGATGATCATCGTCTGGATCAATCCAATCCAGAATCGAATCCGTAACCGTCGAGATCGTCTCCACGTCCGTCACCCCAACCACCTGAAGACCATTGCGAATGATGTCTATCTGCGGCGCTTTCGGATCGGCCAAAATGTTAATGTCCCATTTCCGCTCCATGTCTGTGATGGTGATTTTTTTGATCATGACATCGCCGCATGGCACGTTTTCCAGGCCCAGACAACTGGCCACCGCGCTGTTTGATGATCCCACTCCGCCAGCCCATTCATCCTTCAAACAATCGGTCTGTTTGTTTTCCTTCTGTGTCACATAATAACGCGCAATTTCCACCCCGGCGCGTCCGGCCCATTCCAATTGCACATCATAATTGCTATTGCGCGCCAGCCGCATCTCCACACTCATGGACCGCGTGAAGCCGGCCACGATCACCGTCAGCGTCAAAATGACCAGCATGACAATGACCAGGGCAATGCCGCGCGAATTATGGAATGGTGAAATGTTTGTTTTCAATGGGCCACCGACGGCATGGCTACCGTCCGAGTAATCAGTTCATAGGGAATTGATGGATTTTGTGAAGAATGGCCCACTCCCAGGGTGACCCGGATCATCTTGGGAAACTGGTTCGTCGCCAAAAATTCGGTCACCCAATCGTTTTCCTTGGGCGACCAAAATTCCAATTTAAAGAAAGAGACATCCCGCGCCAGCACGATTGGGTACGGTGAATTCATTTCACTGGGCACCACCAGCAACGGCATCTGCGTCATGACCAGATTATTTTGGCTGTCCGTGCCTCTTTCCACCGTGAAAGTCACCCGGCGAACCACATTGTCCCCAAACAGATTCGACCCCGGAAACGAATCTGGCAATCGCGAGGTCAGGCTCAAAGCCGCAAACTTCTCGCTCGTGTCCGCCACAAACGAATAAAAACCGATGTTCGCCGTCGAAATCTCCGATGTACTCAACGCATCCTCGATCGTCCGAATCCCGATCCGGGCGCGCTGCGCCGCCGCCGCCGCTTCAATCCCGATCTTCGCTCCGTTGGCCACCGATTTCCAGCAAGCAGTGATAGCCCCCATGATCAGCGCAAAAAGCGCGATCGCCACCATCATTTCCAGCATGGTGAAGGCCAACGCACCGCCTTTGGCTAATCGTAATTCTCTGGAAAAAATCTTCATACCCGGCGCCTTCTTATTTCCCAAATCCCCCCTGATTGCGCGATTCCGGCCGGTACAGGTACGTGGTTAAAACCGCATCGGCATTATTGTCATTTTTCACCGCAACCTCGACCTTGAACATCCCGTTGGAACAGACCTGTTCAATGCTCGCCATCCATTTATATCCGGGATAAACGTCGCCAAAATCGCCATCTTGCATGCCGTCCTCGAGTTTATTGGTCATGGACAACTCGGCCGCCGCCATTGCCGCCGTGGGGGAAGTCTTGTGCAACATCGCCGCCCCCTTCATCGCCTGGCTCATCACCCCCAAGATCGCGAACATCGCCATGAAAAAAATCCCTACCGCCACCATTACTTCCACCAGGGTAAAAGCCCGGCTGGCTCGTGCGTTAGCCCATCCTCCATGACGTTGTATTTTCATCTGATTGCCTCCAAATCCGGCAATGCCGTCACAATATCCATGGTTATTTTCCGCACCTCATTCTGGTCGGAATGAATCACAATCGTGAACTCATCACAGGTGCCATTGGGGTAAAACTTCACCTTGGCCAGGTCCGATTGTTCCAGCTCAATAAAATTCACGCCGAGAATATCAATCGAAACATTATCCGGCAATTTGGCCGATGGAAACCCGGGAGCCTCAAAGGTCTTGTCCACCGGATGAAAGACCAGTTCCGCCGGCGCCGCCTTCATGATCGCTTCCGAGCGCGCCGCCTTGCACGCTTCCAACAGATCATCCACCGCTTTGCGCATCCCTTCCTTCCGCAAAGCCCGGACCATCGAAGGCATTCCCATGGACAGCACCAACCCCAGAATCGCCACCACCACCATGATTTCGATCAGCGTAAATGCGCTTCGGGTCGAGCGACCCAAACGGCGGAGTGAAAATGGATGGGGCAACTTCATTTCGACATGTTGATACTCGAAGTGATGGCAAACAATGCCGACAACACGCTGACCAGCAGAAAACCGACCCCCATCGCCATCACGACAATGATCACCGGCTCGATCATGTTGGTCATCACCCGCAACGCGATATTTAATTCCCCTTCATACGTGTCCGCCACGTTGGACAACGCCCCCGGCACATCGCCGGTGTCCTCGCCGATCTTGATCAGGTCCACCATCAACTGCGGAAAAATTTTACTCCGGGCCAACGGCTGCGCGATGGTTTTGCCGTCCGTCACCTCCACCCGCGTTTTCGCGATGGCCTCCTTGATGATCCGGTTGGGAATGATCTGCTCCGTGATTTCCAGCGCGGTCAACACCGGCACTCCGTTGTGCAACAAGGTCGAGAGCGTCCGGGCAAACTGGCCGAACAGATTCAATCGCATCACCTTCCCGATGATCGGCAGCGTGATTTTCATCCGGTCAATCTGCATTTTCCCCACTTCGGACGCCCGATAACGCCCAAACACCACGCCGATGCCCACCAGGACCAACAACATCAACCACCACCAATGCTGAAACATATTGCTGATCGCGATCAACATGCGCGTGGCCAGCGGCAACGGAATCTTGAACCCCTCAAACAACTTCAAGAAATTCGGCAACATCACCGTCATGAAAAAAATTGCGATCCCGATTCCCACACAACAGACGAACATCGGATAGATCAGGGCTGATTTGAACTTCGCCTGCACCTCGGCAAAACGCTCGAAATGGTCGGCCATCCGGCGCAACACATCCACCAGCGCGCCGCTGGACTCTCCCGCTTTGACCATGTTCACGTACAGACTGGAAAAAATCTGCGGTTGCTTGGCCATGGCCTCGGACAATCCTTTGCCCTCCATCACATCCTGCTTGAGTTGCTTGCTCACTTCGGACGAAATTCCCTTCGTCTCCAAATGCGTCATGCTGTTCAATGCCACCGTCAATGGCATCCCTGACTTCAGCAGATTAGCCATCTGATTGGTGAATGTGGCCAGCTCCTGCATCTTCGGCTTGCGCTTTCTCGTCAGAAAGGCGCGCGCTGCGGGCGGCAGAAAATCCATCCGCATACCCGCCTTCCCCGATTTATCCGGCGTGGCCGCTCCGCTCTTGGGTGCATCCACCGAGATGGGAAATAATCCCAGACGTTCAATCTGCACCAAAGCGGCGCTACGATCCGCTACATCCAACATCCCGGTCACCACTTCACCGGAGCGGCGCCGGGCTTTGTAATTAAATTGAGGCATAATAATGCGATGGTTAATCGCCAAATCTCTCCTTTATTAACCCGCCGAACGCCAAAAGTTGCAAGCCACGATTTAAAGCGCCAAAGCTGCAAAGCTGGACTTTAGTCTTCAGCCTTCGGCATTTCGCATCTAGTCCGAGCCTTCGATTACTGCTTAACCGGCTTGAAGGCCGAGTCGTAAGGCCCGAAACCGATGTCCGCCGGGACAAGGTCGGTGTGCTTTTCCCGCGCCTTCGAAAACACCCGCCGCACGCTGTCCAAGTAGCCGAAGCCGTATTCCCGGTGCGGAGCGAGATAATGACCTTCGCTCCATTCGTTCCAATTGTCCAGCAGCAGCAGCTTGCTGCCCAATTCCTTTTGCGGCATCGTGGCCATGATTTCTTTCACCTGACGCAGCAGCCCCTCGAATTCCGGCGGAGGCAGGCGGTAGAGTGGGCCTTCATTGTGCCAGCCCGTCCAGCCCTGTGACACCGTGAAAATTCCGGGCAATATATGCTGCTCGCTTGATTGCCTGACAAAATCCAACTGCATCGCCGCCGCTTCCTTTGGTTTCCTGATCGGCCAGATATAGGCGAACGTGTAATCAAAGCCCAAATCCTTCCGAAACTGGATCTCCTTCAAATCCTGGCCGCGATATTCGCCCAGAATATAAAGACCGGGCAAACCGGCGCGCTGACAGGCCGCCCGCATGGCCGCAAATGCCTTCGGCACATTCTGCGCCCCGCCCAGGTCTTGGGCCAGTTTGTGCGCATCGTAGATGAACAGCAACGGCTTCCCGTCAATCTTCAGGTAGCTCGGATGTTTGAAATAATTCGTCAGCCAGAAAGGCATCAGGTTCTGCAGCAGATCCGCCTCGTTCGCGACCCCGGATTGTCCCCAACTTTTTAGATCGCGTCCCTGGTTCTCCCACATGATGGTGAACTTGAACTGGCCGACAAACCTCGATTTCAAAAGCGCCTCGATGCCCGAGCTGAACTTCGTCTCAACCGCATCTCCTTTGCTCGCCCGGTACCAGCAATACGTGAAAAAACTGATGCCGTGTTCCAACGCCCATTTCGTTTCCCAATCCGCCACCTCCGGATTGCTTTGGTCGTAATACCCCAGCGTCGGCGTGCGCTCCGGATGTTTCAACACCTCGTTCCACATGGCCGGAGAGTTGGTTTCCCAGAGCGGACAATTGTGGGCTCCGACCAGAATAGTTGTTTTCACCGGCTTGGGGGAAGGGATATAGGCCGGAGCGGCTTCAATGGCCACCAGCGAAAACGCCAGCCAACAATACGCGACCACCAACGTTGGCCGGACGGAACATTTGGTCAAAACGAATCGGAACATTCGTGCGGTTGCAATCTTATTCATCCTTCGGCAATTCTTTGATTCGCAGATTGCGGAAACTCACCGTGCCGTGGTTGCCCTGGAGGAAAATCTGGCCCGGCTCATTCACGTTTCTGTCCAGCTCTGAACCGGTGGCAGTGGTGCATTCCACGTTGTCGTGGATTTTGACCCCATTGAGGATGACCGTGATTCGGTGGCCAATGATGGAGGCCTCGGCGGTTTGCCATTCGCCGCCCGGTTTGGTGACGAATTTGTCCGGGGCCTTGAAATTGTAGATGGCGCCGTTGCCCGTTGGGGTGGCTTCGCCGGTGCTGTAGTCCCCGAGGATCTGGATCTCGTGCCGACCGCGCAGATAAAAGCCGCTGTTGGATTTGTCCGGTGTCATGTATTCGTAGCGCACGGTGAAATTCCAGTACTTCTTTTCCGTGACCAGGTCGGTGCCATGAACGCCTTTTTCGACGGTGTTTTTCAAGATGCCGCCGGGCAGGATGGTCCAGGATGGGTGGCCATCGGCCTGCCTCAGCTTCCAGCCGGACAGGTCCTTGCCGTTAAAGAGTGGAACAAAACCGGGTTCTACGTCGGCAGCGGCGTGGGTGGGCGAGATGGCGACCAGAAGGCTGGCCAGCAAGAGCATGGTTAATGATTTGGTCATAATTGGGAGAACCTTGAGTTCCGGTTGCCGATGGTGGCGGCCGGTGTTATCAGTGGTTCCATAAGAATCGGACGGTTCCCGCGTCGCGATATTCACCGACTTTTCTCCGCAGCATCGCTTTATTACATTGTGAACAGAGTCAACTGAGGCGCTTCTTGCTTCATTGGAGATTGGATGTTGGATTTTGGAGCTTTCTATCTCACCTCTCCCCAACTTAAATTCTCCCCCGACATGACCGCCGATCCGCCAAACGAAAACCAATCCCATTGGTTTAGCCCGGGCAAATTCGCCCTGCTCCTCGGCTTGCTCATTGTCGCCGCCTTTCCCGGCATTCTGGCCGGAACCCAAACCTTCGTCATCCGCGATTACGGACTCTACGGCTACCCTCTCGCCTGGCATCACCGCCAATGTTTCTGGCAGGGAGAAATCCCCCTCTGGAATCCGCTCGACTGTTGCGGCCTGCCTTTCCTCGCCCAATATAATACCATTACCCTCTATCCGCTTTCCTTGATTTACCTCTTGCTGCCGATGCCCTGGTCCTTGTCCTTTTTCTGTCTGGCCCATCAATTTCTCGCCGGGATGGGAATGTATCATCTCGCCCGGCGTTGGACCGGCTCCACCCGCGCCGCCGCGCTGGCCGGAATCATCATGGCCTTCAACGGGCTCACCCTCCATTTCCTGATGTGGCCCAATCACATCGCCTGCTTCGCCTGGATGCCTTGGGTCATCCTGACCGCCGAAATCGCCTGGCAGGAAGGCGGTCGAAAAACAATCCTCGCCGCCCTCGCCGCCGCCTTGCAAATCCTCGCTGGCAGCCCTGAAACCGTCCTCTTCACCTGGCTGATACTGCTCAGCCTGGCCACGATCCACTTTGTCAAACAAACTGTTCCACGCCGAACCATCACGCTCCGCTTCCTCATCATCGGGGCCATCGCTGGCAGCCTCACCGCCGTCCAACTTCTCCCGTTCCTCGATCTCGCCGGCCACTCGCAACGCGGGAAAAATTTTGCCAGCGCCTATTGGGCCATGCCGAAACTCGGCTGGGGAAATTTTCTTTTACCCATGTTCCAGGGCCACCAATATGATCCGGTTTTCTATCAAGAAGGCCAATACTGGACCACCTCCTACTACGCAGGAATGGGCGCGGTCTGTCTGGCCGCCCTCGCCTTGCTGCGAAAAAAATCATGGCGCGTTTACTTCCTTGGTCTCGCTCTTGCCGCCAGCCTTATCCTTGCTCTCGGTGATAACGGCCTCGTTTATACCTGGTTGAAAAAATTAATCCCCGCCCTGGGCTTCTTCCGTTTTCCCATCAAATTTGCCATTCCCGCTCTTTTCATTTTCCCGCTCCTGGCCGCTTTCGCTATCCGCCACCTCGAAGAATCGGCCTCTGATAAAAATGAAAAATTACCAATTCTCCTGGGTGCCGTCTTGGCCGCGCTCATCACCGGTCTTCTCTGCTTCGAATATAAATACCCCGTCGGCCCGGCGCATTTCGACCTCGTCCTGAAAAACGGCCTGGCCCGCCTTGGCTATCTCGCCGCCGCCATCTTCCTCCTCCACTATTTTATCACCCGCCCCACCCAAAGAAACCGGACCACCTTCGCTCTGATCGCCGTTGTCTTGCTCGATTTATTGACCCACGAACCGTGGCAAAATCCCGGCGTTGATCCGAGCGTTTACGACCCAAAACTTGCCGCCACCGAACTAAAACTGAACCCCGGCCCAGCCGTCGGAGAATCGCGCCTGATGATGTCGCCGGAAGCCATGCACGAAGTTTTCTACACTTCACTCACCGATGTGAAAAAAGATTTTCTGCTCAGTCGGATTTCCTTTCAGGGCAATTGCAACCTGTTGGACAATCTGCCGAAAACCGATGGTTTTTACCCGCTTTACCTGAAAGAATACGACCAGGTTTTCAACCTCACCTATGCCCATGCCAGCCGCAATTCCGTGCAAGACTTGATGTGTGTTTCCCAGACCAGCGTTCCCGGAAAATATTTTGATTGGGAAACGCGCCCCTCCCGGCTGCCCATGGTCACCGCCGGACAGAAGCCGATTTTCGCCGACGATCCCACCACCTACGCCAGCATGGTCCGGGGCAACACCGATTTCCGCCACACCATTTACCTGCCCAAAGAAGCCGAAAATATCGTCTCCGTAAAAACCGAAACCCAAGCCACCATCACCGTCCAAAAATTCCACGACAACCAAGTCAACATCACAGTCGAAGCCAAAGAACCTTCCCTCGTTTTGATTTCCCAGGCCTACTATCACCTTTGGAAAGCCTACGTGGACGAAAAACCCGTGCCGTTGTGGCGCGCCGATCACGCCTTCCAAGCCGTCGAAGTCCCGGCTGGAACACACAACATAAGACTGGCCTACGAAGACAGAGCATTCACCCTCGGAGCCGTCTGCGCTTTATTCGGTCTTATCGTGTGCGGCGCAGGCTGGATCACCTTGCGCCCAAAACCATAAATGAATCCAAGCTCCAAAACCGCACCAGACTGGTTCTCACCCGGTCGCTTCGCCGGACTGCTCGGATTGTTGATCGCGTTGGCCTTCCCGGACATCCTCGTCGGGGCACAAACATTTCTCATCCGCGATTACGGTCTATATAGTTATCCCGTTGCCTGGTATCATCATCAACGTTTTTGGCAGGGTGAAATCCCACTGTGGAACCCGCTAAGCTGTTGCGGCGTCCCTTTCCTGGCCCAGTTGAACCCCATGGTGCTCTACCCACCGTCAATCATTTATCTCGCTTTCCCAATGCCCTGGTCGCTCTCCTTTTTTTGTCTCCTGCATCTTTTCCTGGCCGGGATGGGCATGTATTTTCTCGCCCGACGCTGGACCGGATCAAACATGGCCGGAGCGGTCGCTGGCCTCATTTTTACTTTCAATGGCTTGTCGCTCAATTTCCTCATGTGGCCCAGCCATCTGGCCACCTTTGCCTTGATCCCCTGGGTTTTGCTCGCCGGGGAAAGCGCCTGCTTGGAAGGCCGGCGCAAAATCATTCCCGCCGCTCTCCTCGGCGCCCTGCAATTCCTCGCCGGCGGCCCGGAAAGCATCCTGTTCACCTGGGTCATTTTATTTTGCCTGATGTCCATCCATTTTTTAAAAAACAACGCCCCACGCCGAGCCTTGGTTCTGCGCTTCCTCGCGATTGGCATCTTGATGGGCGCATTGATCTCCGCGCAACTTTTCCCTTTTCTTGATCTCGTCGCCCATTCGCAACGGGACAAAAATTACGGCACCACCGATTGGGCCATGCCTACCTTGGGCTGGGGAAATTTTCTGCTGCCCGTTTTTCAATCGACTCATTGGCACGGTCTGCTCGTCCAAACAGGACAATTCTGGACCACCTCCTACTACGGGGGCATTGCCACCATGTTGCTCGCTGCTGTCGCGCTTTGGCGCGAACGCTCCTGGCGTGTCTGGCTGGTGGGCGCGCTCTTTCTGTCCAGCATCATCCTCGCCCTCGGCGACAACGGGCTAGTCTATGCCTGGCTCCGCCATTTCATTCCGGCCATCGGCTTTGCCCGGTATCCTGTCAAATTCACCATCTTGTCACTGTGGGCATTGCCGGTCTTGGCCGCCTTTGGCTGGCGCTATTTCGAAAATCTCAATCCCGGGGTCAAACCAAAATCCCAGTATCTGTTTGCCGCTCTCTTTGCCCTGGCCATCCTCCTCATGCTCCGCTCCACCTACCTTCACCCGATGGAAGAAGGCATTTATCCCGTCGTTCAACAAAACGGCCTCTGCCGTCTCGCCTTTCTCGCTGTCTCGCTCGCAACCCTCCATTTTTTCCTGACCCGACCGGCTTGGAGAAAATGTGCCGCCTTCGCCTTCCTCCTTTTCGTCTGGTTTGATCTGGTCAGCCATACACCCTGGCAAAACCCCGGCGTAAATCCCGACGTCTATGCCCCCGGTCTGGCCCGTCTCAAACTAAATCTAAACCCCGAACCCGCCCTTGGCCAATCACGCCTGATGATCTCCCCCAACTCCATGTCCCAGGTTTTTTACAAGGCCATGGACAACCCAAAAGACGAGTATCTCGTTGACCGCGTCGTCTTCATGAGCGACTGCAATCTGATTGACAATCTGCCCAAAGCCGAAGGCATGTTCTCTCTTTACCTGCGCGACATGCACCAGATTCTCGGGGCCATCGGCCCCGACACCGCTCCGGCCCGTCTCGACCAGATCGAAGACCTGATGAGCGTTTCCCAAACCATCGCACCCGGAAAAGTTTTCGATTGGATCCCGCGCACCAACTATCTCCCCATGATTTCTGCCGGACAAAAGCCCGTCTTCGCCGATGAAAAGGAGACCCTTCACGCGCTCTTGCAGGAAACCGTGGACCTCCGCCAAACCGTCTATCTCCCCAAAGAGGCCGCCGGTGTGATCACTGTCAAAGAAAAATCCGAAGTCCGCATCAGCAACATAAAATTCGGGGCCGAAAAAATATCCTTCGCCGTCCAGGCCCAAACCACCGCCATCATCTTCATTTCCCAGGCTTACTACCACCATTGGAAAGCCTATGTGGACGGAAATCCCACCACTCTGTGGCATGGCAACGCTGCCTTCCAAGCACTCGAAACCTCTGGTGGACAACATGAGATAAAATTGATTTACGAAGACCGCATCTTTCATTACGGAGCCGCCATCTCCATCACGGCCCTCCTGGCTTGCGCCCTGGCCTGGTTCATCCCCCGCCGAAAATCTTCTCTCTAAATAATCTGCCCCAACTGATTCGCCAGCGACTCAATCAAATCCTTCTTCGCGATCTTGGCCCGCCACTCCTCCGGAATCCCTTCCACCCCGTAATAAGCCCCGGCGATCTGCCCAAAAATCCCTCCCGTCGTGTCCGCATCATCCCCCAGATTCACCACTGTCAAACAACCAGTCTTGAAGTCATTCGTTTTATGGAACGCCCATAGCACCGCTTCCAGCGTCCGCACCACAAATCCCGTTCCCTTGATTTCCGGCGGATTTTTCTTTTTATAAGAGCCATTGGCAATCTCCTCGATCTGCGGATGCAACGGCTTGGCCAGCCAGTAATTCGGCAGCGGACAATATTTGGGCGAAAGCAATTCCTCCTTCGGCACCCCATGCAGAGCGCCCACCAGCAAACCGGCAAAATAACGACACGCATCCACCGACATCTGCGTGCCATGCGTCGTCCTCGAACATTCCGCCGACATCTCGATCGCCTGTTGCGGCGTCCGGTAAAACGCCATCGGCACTGGCGCCAATCGCATCAAAGATCCATTTCCGGCCGTCTCCGGCGCGGTCGGTCCGGCCAGCGGATTCCCCGTCTCCATAAAATTCGTCAAGGCCTCCCGCACCGTCACCCCGATGTTAAAACAGTGCCCGTTGCTTGACATATAACCATCCAGCCACCAACGGATATAACGCGCCATCTGATCGCGGGGATTAAAAATTCGACACGCCACCAGACTGTCCGCCAGGCAAAGGGCCATCGCGGTATCATCCGTCCACTCGCCCGGTTTCAGCCGGAACGGCCCGCCTCCGATCATGTCCTTCAACGGCGTGAAGGTCCCCGGCGGTTTCGCTTCCACCGCAGTACCCAAAGCATCTCCCACCGCCAGTCCGACCAAACAACCCCGCTGACGATCAAGCACGTTAATATTTTTTCTGGCATCAGCCATGCGCCAAGTTTATGGAAGCCCCGAAAAAAAGAAAGCAAATCAAGCGAACGAATTTTTTGAAAAATGGGGAACCAACCGGCTATCGGCCAGGCCGGTGTAGGATTGATCGCGTTTTCCTCTTAAATCCCGTTGCGCCCCGCCCCTTTCTGCGGTAAATAAACTCCATGGACTCCTCTACCAATCAACTCGACCAGCTCAAAAAATTCACCCGCGTCGTGGCCGACACCGGCGACTTCGCCCTCCTCAAAGAATTCACGCCCGAGGATGCCACCACCAATCCGTCCCTCATTCTCAAGGCCGCCCAAAAGCCCGAATATCAACCCCTCGTCGAACGCGCCATCGCCGAAGGCAAAAAAGCCGGCAGCACACCCGACCAAATTTTCCAGCATCTCCTCGTCCTGTTCGGCGTCGAAATTTTAAAGATCGTCCCCGGTCGCGTCTCCACCGAAACCAGTCCAAAATCTTCCTTCGACGTCGAAGCCCTGCTCGCCGAAGCCCACGCCTTCATCGCGCTCTATCAACGATACGGCTTCGCCAAAGAACGCGTCCTCATCAAACTCGCCACCACCTGGGAAGGCGTCCAGGCCGCGCGCGTCCTCCAAAAGGAGGGCATCAACTGCAACATGACCCTCCTCTTCTCCCTTGTGCAAGCCGCCTCCGCCGCCGATGCCGGAGCCAAACTTATTTCCCCTTTCGTCGGTCGAATCCTTGATTGGTATAAAGCCAAAAACTCCAAAGATTATTCCGCCGCCGAAGATCCCGGCGTCCTCTCCGTCCGGGAAATTTACGCTTACTACAAAAAATTTGGTTACACCACCGAAGTCATGGGCGCCAGTTTCCGCAGCAAAGGCGAAGTCCTCGAACTCGCCGGTTGCGATCTCCTCACCATCAGCCCCCAACTCTTGGCTGAGTTGAAAAACAGTTCCGATCCCATCGAACGAAAACTGCAACCCTCCATGGGCAACGAATGGAAAAGCGGCAAACTCGATTCCAGCGAAAAGAATTTTCGCTGGCTGCTGAACGAAAACGCCATGGCCACCGAAAAATTATCCGAAGGCATCCGCATCTTCGCCGCCGATGCAGCAAAGCTGGAAGAATATATTGGGAAGAAGTTATGACCGATCAGCCACAAATGTGATTTCAAAAGGCAGCTTCAATCTTATTAGGTCTGGCACGTCAAACTGCCTCGGGCCTCCCAGCACCTCCACCATTTATTTTGCGCCATTGACAGAATGAAAATAATTTCTCAAAGTCACTGAAAACCAAACACCCCATGAAATCTAACTTGGTCCAAAAACTACTCCTCCTCACCTTCTGGCTGCTCGGCGCAAAAAATCTGTCAGCCCAGGATGTCCACTATTACGAACTCTGGCGCGAAGAATACTTCACCCAGGCCACCACCAATCGCGCCAGCACCACCAGCGATGTCGCCCACGAACTCGGCGGCGAAGTGGTCGCGGCCTACAGCGGCGCTTTGCTTTCCGCCAGCCTCAAAATACCGCAGCACACGAGTCTGGCCTTGACCGCGTCCGGCGATAACTTCTACCTGGAAAACAATTCGGGCGGCGAAATAGTTTTATCCGCCCCCGCCCCGGCCGGCAGCTATCAATTTAATGTGCAGGAAGCCAGCCAGGGAAATAAAACCTATCTCTTCACCCTGCCTGGCCCCGCCATCGGCCTCCTTCCCCTGCGCATCGCTAATCTTCCTGCCGCCCAGGCCATTGATGCCGCCCAAACCTTCACCCTGCAATGGGACAAAACCATCAACAGCGGGCCGCACGATTATTTGCGACTGCATATTTTTGACACCAACGACACCCTGGTCTTTTCCCAATCGGATATCAGCCTGACCACCACCAATCTGGACATTCCGCCCGGCACCCTCCAACCCAACACCCCTTACATCGGCTACTTGGCCGTCCTCCATGTTTTCAGCCTGATCAACACCAAATCGCCCGGCTCGGAGACCTTCGAAAGAAAACTGACCCGCTTCCGTCTGCAAACCTTAAACCCTGCCGGCCTGATCAAATTCAGTTCCAGCGTCGTCACCGTTTCCGAAACCGACGGCGCAGCTTACGTCAAAGTTCGGCGCACCGGCGGCGCCACCGGCGCCGTGACCGTGGATTATTTCACCGACGACGCCACCGCCCATTCCAATGTCAATTACACAACAGTTTCCGGCACCCTGACTTTTAACGATGGCGAAACCGCGCAAACCATAATCGTGCCCCTGTTGAATGACGGCCCCAACGCCGGTCCCGTCACCGCGCATCTCACCCTGACCAATGTCACCGGCGGCGCTGATCTGTCAACCGAACCTCATGCCGTTCTGACCATCGGCGATTCCGCCAACAATATTCCGGCTGGAGCGAACGCCTGTCTCCTGGGTCGCGTCGAATTTTTCGACCAGGACGGGACCAATACTCCAAGTCAGGCCGGCCGAAGTGTCACTTCCCGGTTTTACACCGATGTTCATCCCCGCTATCCCGGCGGTGTCTCCTATGGTTTCTTGTTGTTACCCAACAGCACCATCGCGACCCTTGATCGCTCTTTCGCCAATTACCAAGGCTTCCTCAATTACAGTCAGGACTTTCCTTCCACCACCGCTCTCAACGCCGCTTTTAAACCCGGCCGATACACTTTACTTTTCGAAAGCGCTTCTGGCCTGCCCGTGGCACCAACTTTGAGCATGGGTGCTGAAACCCAGATTACCACTCCCTATTTGACCAATTGGACTGCGGCCCAAACGATTGATCCCACCCAGAATTTCACCTTAAAATGGGCGCGATTTGCCGGTGCCACCACCAATGATGCCGTCCATCTTCTGCTCTGGGACACTAATGGTGAGTATTTGATTTACACACCGGATGAATTTGAAGCCGGAGTCCTGCCCGGCACCACCACTTCTTACACCATTCCCGCCCATACCCTGGCCTATGGCAATACCTACCGTTTAAACATCATCTTCTCGAAAATGGCCAATGCCGCCTCCTCTGCGGCCCTCGGTTTCTCCTGTGGTTCGGCCTCAGTCCGCACCACCATCCTTTCGATCACCACCCTGCCCCCGCCATAATCTGTTCACTGACCCCAGCAAAAGAATTTTTGTCCGCTCGCACAAACGATCCTTCTTGTAAAAGATTGAATCCCCCACGCCCATCTCTATCATGCCCGGCGTGAAGAAAACCCTCAGCTTGTTTGTCTGGGTCATCGTCGCGTTACTCGGCGCGTGGGCTTATGCCGTTTTGGCGTTTCGTCGCGGCGAACCGATCAATTCCATCTACATCCTGATGGCTGCTCTCTGCACCTACACCATCGGCTACCGCTTTTATTCCAAATGGATCGCCGCCCATGTCCTCATGCTCAATGACCGGCGCGCCACCCCTTGCGAAGTCCACGACGATGGCAAAGACTTCGTCAAAACCAACAAATGGATCGTGTTCGGCCACCACTTCGCCGCCATCTCAGGTCCCGGCCCCCTCGTCGGTCCCGTCCTCGCGGCGCAATTCGGTTACCTCCCCAGCGTTCTTTGGATTCTGATCGGCGTGGTTCTCGGCGGCGCGGTTCAGGATTTTGTCATCCTCTTCTGCTCCATGCGACGCGATGGCAAATCCCTCGGCCAAATGGTCAAAGAAGAACTCAACAACACCGCCGGCTTCATCGCCATGCTGGCCATCCTCGCCATCATGATCATCCTGCTGGCCGTGCTCGGCCTCGTCGTCGTCAAAGCCCTCGCCGACAGTCCTTGGGGCATCTTCACCGTTGGCGCGACCATTCCCATCGCCATGATCATGGGCGGCTATTTGCGCTATTGGCGCGTGGGCAAAGTCATGGAGGCGTCGGTCATCGGCGTTGTTCTCCTGCTCCTCGCCGTTTGGGGTGGAAAGTTTTTCCAGGAAAACCACGCCCTCGGCCAGTCCATCATGCTTGACAAAGAGCAACTCGCTTGGACCATGATCGTCTATGGCTTCGCCGCCAGCGTTTTCCCGGTCTGGCTGCTGCTCGCTCCGCGCGATTATCTCAGTACCTTCATGAAACTCGGCACCATCTTCGCTCTCGCCCTCGGAATTTTCGTCGTCCTTCCCCAACTCCAACTCCCCGCCATCACCAAATTCGTGGACGGCACCGGCCCGGTCGTTCCTGGAAAATTATTTCCCTTCTGCTTCATCACCATCGCTTGCGGCGCGATTTCCGGCTTTCACACCCTCATCGCCAGCGGCACCACCCCAAAAATCATCACCCGCGAAAGCTACGCCCGCTCCGTTGGCTACGGAGCCATGTGCCTCGAATCGCTCGTCGCCGTTATGGCCCTCATCGCCGCCTGCACCCTCGAACCCGGCGTCTATTTCAGCATCAACATCGCCGGCCCCGTTCCCGCCGTGGTCAGCCAGGTCAATGCCCTCGGCTTCCCAGTCACGCAAGACCACATGCAACAGATCGCCGCGCAAATGGGTGAACAAACTCTCTTTGGCCGAACTGGCGGGGCGAGCACCCTCGCCGTCGGCATGGCTCAAATCTTTTCCACCGTCGTCCACGGACGCGGCCTCGATCTCTGGTATCACTTCGCCATCATGTTTGAAGCGTTGTTCATCCTCACCACCCTCGACGCCGGCACTCGCGTCGGCCGCTATCTCCTCCAGGATTTTCTCGGCCACTTGTGGAAGCCATTGGGCGACACCAAAAACCACGCCTCCGCATGGGCAGCCAGTCTCCTTGTCGTGTTGGCTTGGGGCTACTTCCTCATTCAGGGCGTGCGCGATCCTCTTGGCGGCATCAATTCCCTCTGGCCTCTTTTCGGCATCGCCAATCAACTCCTCGCCGCCATTGCTCTCTGCCTGGCCACCACGGTCATTTTAAAAATGCAACTAACACGAAGTCGGTGGGGCGAGGCTACCGACGAGCCGCGGGGCACCAAACACCCCGCCCTCGCCCTCATCACCTTCCTTCCCTTGTGCTGGCTTCTCGCCGTCACCATGACCGCCGGCTGGCAAAAAATTTACGACCAAAACCCAAAAATCGGCTTCCTCGCCGAAGTCAAAACCATTGACCAAAAACTGCCCGCGCTGCAAACCGTGCTTGACACCGCCGTCCAAGCCGGCGACAAAGCAGCCATCGCCACCGCCAAAACCCAATTGCACGCCAGCAAAGCCCTCCGCTTCAATCGCCGCCTCGACGTCGCCGTCACCGGCGCCTTCATGATTATGGTCGTCCTCATCGTCCTGCTCAGTGTGCGCGAATGGATCCTGCTCATCGCCCGCCAAAAGCTCGCCGCCGTCCGCGAAACCGACCCCGTCTGGCTCCCCGACTACGCCATCGCAGAGACTCGTCCGCTCCATCTCCTCAGCCTTCTCGCCATCGCCTTCGCCCTGGCCAAAGAACTCTCCGGCGAAAACGCCATGGACCGCGCCGCCCACACCCACACCTGTTGCGAATCACAAAACGGCAAGGAACGAAAACAAGAGGTCTATTTGCAGATTGCAGAAAAGCGATTTAAAGGCATAAATCGTTGTTGTTAACATGAAAATCGGACTGTTTGGCGGTTCATTTGATCCGGTGCATCTCGGTCACTTGCTGATGGCGCAAGCGGCCCGGGAAGAGGTTGGCTTGGAACGCATCTTCTTCGTTCCTGCGGCGCATTCCCCGTTCAAACCCGAAGGCCACCCCGCAGAAGCGGAAAAACGGCTGTTGCTGCTCCGGTTGGCTTTGGCGGGAGACACCGGCAGTGAAGTGGATGATGTGGAAATCCAGCGTGGCGGCGTTTCTTATACGGTGGATACGATCCGCTCCTATGCCGCTAAGTTTCCCGGAGCCGAGTTGTTTTATCTGATCGGCGCCGACAATACCGCTCAACTGCCCAAATGGCGTGAATCCACGGAACTCGCCAAGCTCGCGGAATTCCTGGTCATCCCCCGCCCCGGCGAACCCACCGCCCCGTTGCCGGCTCCGTTTCGTGGGCGGGTGTTGAAAGGGTTTCCATTGGGTGTTTCTTCGTCGGAAATCCGGGCGCGGGTCAAAGCAGGTCTAACCATCCGGCACCTAGTGCCCGGAAGCGTGGCCGAAGCGATCCATAATTATCGGCTTTATCTTTAGAACGGATGGGTTATACTGGCCA
>CAIYOY010000039.1 GCA_903927905.1 uncultured Verrucomicrobiales bacterium
GAACAATTCTAAGACCTCCTTGCGTATCACACTTCTGCGACCGGGACGGTCGCACTCCGGTGACCATCACTTTTGATCGCACCTTATTCGTGACGTTTTTGGTAAAAAGCCCAAAAATTGGCACGACATCCGCTTCCTTATGGGTTATTCTTTGATTTGCCAAGTATGTGTTTTATTAGACGCCTTTTCCTGCTGATTTGTTGCGCCCTTTGCGCACAGATGGCCGAATCAGCCCCTATTCGGTTGAAGGGCAAGGAAGTGCATCCCACCCGCATCATTGCGAAGCTCAAGGCACAAGGGGTTGTGGCTCAAGCTGCTGCGGTTGGAACAACGGGGTTAAAAGTCAGGAAGCAACCGGGGTTGGTACCTCGTTTGATGGTGTTCGATCTGGCGGATCAAAAGGCGGCGACCGCATTGGCCCAAACGGCCACGGAGAATCAAGCCCAAGAATTGCAAACACGGATAGATGCGTTGCGCCAAACCGGGCTGTATGAATACGTGGAGCCAGATTATATCGTTCATGCGACGCTGACGCCGAACGACTCGAAGTTTGTAGATGGAACACTTTGGGGGTTGCGCAACACGGGACAGAACGGCGGCGTAGCCGGAGTGGATGCGGGGACAGTGCAGGCTTGGGATGTGACCACAGGTTCGACCAATGTCATCATCGCGGTGATTGACTCGGGTATTCGTTACACCCACCAGGATTTGGCCGCGCAAATGTGGCATAATCCGGGCGAAACCGCCGGCAACAGCGTGGATGACGATCATGACGGATACATTGACGATGTTTTTGGCATCAATGCCATCACCGGTTCAGGCAATCCCATGGATGACGACGATCATGGAACGCACGTGGCCGGAACGATCGGCGCCGCCGCCAATGACGGCAATCCGATTGTCGGAGTCTGCTGGCATGTGCAATTGATGGCGTGCAAATTTCTGGATGCCACCGGCACGGGGGCCACTTCCGATGCGATCGAGTGCATCAATTACGCCGTGGCTCATGGGGCGCGCATCCTGAACAACAGTTGGGGTGGCGAAGGATATTCCCAGGGCTTGGCGGACGCCATCAGCGCCGCCGGAGCCCATGGGGCGCTTTTCGTGGCGGCGGCGGGGAATGGTCCTCCGGTTGATAACGATGCCTCGCCATTCTATCCAGCCAGTTATGCGCTGGATAATGTCATCGCCGTGGCGGCGATAGATCGCACGGACCAGTTGGCCAGTTTTTCCCATTATGGACGACAAACGGTCCATCTCGGCGCGCCAGGCGTCTCTATTTATTCCTCCACCTCCGGCTCGGACAGTGAATATAAGACATTCGACGGAACCAGCATGGCCACACCCCATGTTTCCGGGGTAGCCGGTCTGGTGCTGGCGCAATTCCCAAATCTCACGGTGAGTAATCTTAAAGACCGGTTGCTGAATACGGCCGTGGTCACCCCTGCCCTGCTGAATACCACCGTCAGCGGCGGACGGGTCAACGCCTACAATGCGCTCACGGCCACACCCAGCGGCAATCTTCAGGTCCAACTTTCGACGGATAACGGCGGAATCCTGCTGGCTGGACGGCCAGGCACAATTTATATACGGGTCAATGATCTGATCAGCATCACCAATGCCACCACCACCGGGAGTCGGCCCGGACTTGCCTTTTTTAATTTTACCAACAAACCGAATGACGCCGTTTATTCCGCTGTGCTAACCGTTCCGACCGGGACCAATTCCATTCCGATCACGGTCATGGCCAATGCGTCCGGGAAAATCGGCGTCACCAATACCTTTAACGTGACCATCATCACGCCGCCGTCCAATGATTATTTCACCAATGCAACACTGGTCTCCGGCACGGGCGTCAGTGTCACCGGTTCAAACCTGGGCGCGAGCAAGGAAGCGGGGGAACCGGTCATCACCACCGATGGAGGAGTAGATGCCGGCGGCAGATCAGTCTGGTGGACTTGGACGGCGCCCGCCGACGGCTTGGTCAGCATTGATACCGAAGGCAGTTCGATTGATACGATTCTGGGGGTATATACGGGCAACGCGGTCAATAGTCTCAGCCAGGTGGCCACGAATGATGATGTTTCGACCAATGATTACACCAGCGCGGTCTCCTTCCAAACTTTGGCCGGGGTGACGTACCAGATCGTGGTGGACGGATTTGATGCCGCCTACGGGGATATCACTCTGAACCTCTCGCTCGACCCTTCGTCCTCCGCGCCAGCCAATGATTTGTTCGCCAATCGCAGCGTCATCAGCGGTATCACCAGCACGGTGTCCGGCTCAAATATCGGGGCGAGCAGAGAACCAAGCGAACCTTTGAATGGGGGAGGTAAATCGGTTTGGTGGACCTGGACGGCCCCGGGAAATGGACAGACCACCATCAGCACGGCGGGCAGCAGTTTTGACACGATTTTGGGCGTCTATCTCGGAAACGCGGTCAATGCACTGACTTTGGTAGCCTACAACGATGATGACCCGCCCTTTCAGACCAGCCTGGTCACCTTTGACGCCACCGCCGGCACCGCCTACCAGATTGCGGTGGATGGCTTCGGCGGCGCGAGCGGAAGCATTACGCTCAGTGTCAATTTCAGCGGCACACCAACCGCGCCGACCAATGATCTGTTTGCCAATCGCACCACCATCACCGGCGCATCCAATAGCGTGAACGGTTACAATATAGGGGCCACAAAAGAGACGGGCGAACCGGATCACGCGGGCAACCTCGGCGGGGCCTCGGTCTGGTGGACCTGGCGCGCCCCCAACAGCGAACCGGTGTACGTGAAAACGGCCGGGAGTTCTTTCAATACATTGCTCGGCGTTTATACTGGCAGCACTGTTTCCACGCTGACCGGGGTGGCCAGTGACATCAATTCGGGAACCAATGGTTCCAGTCTGGTGACGTTCACGCCGGTTTTGGGGACTGCCTATCAAATCGCGGTGGACGGTGTCAACAACGGCCCAGGCGCCGCCACCGGGACGATTGTGCTGACCCTGGCCCCGGTTCCAATTTTCGTGACGAACGATCTGTTTGCCCATCGCATCAATATCACGGGCAATTCCAATACGGTCCACGGTTCCAATATTGACGCCACGGTGGAAACGGGTGAACCGCTCCATGCCGGTCGCGCGGGCGGGGCCTCGGTCTGGTGGAATTGGACACCCACGGTCAGCGGCCAGGCCACCGTCAGCACGGTGGGCAGTTCATTTGACACGCTCTTGGGCATCTATACCGGCAACACGGTGACCAATCTGACCCCGGTGGCGAGCGATGACGACAGCGGCGGCAATGGCACCAGTCTCGTTTCTTTCCATGTCGTGGCCGGAACGCCCTATCGCATCGCCGTGGATGGCGGGGATGGCGCGACGGGCAACATTGTTTTAGGCGTGAATCTGGCGCCCTCTCCAGCCAATGACCTGTTCGCTCATGCCATTTCTTTGCCCGGCAATTCCGATACCGTCCACGGTTCCAATATCGCGGCCACGCTGGAAACGGGTGAACCGTTCCATGCCGGGAATGGGGGGGGCTCATCGGTCTGGTGGACCTGGACCCCAACCATCAGCGGCCAGGCCACGGTCAGCACGGCGGGCAGTTCGTTTGACACGGTTTTGGGAATTTATACCGGCACCGCAGTTTCCAATCTGATCGAAGTGGCGAGCAATGACGACGGTGGCGGCAGTGACGGCACCAGCCTCGCGGTCTTTCATGTCACGGCGGGAACGCCCTATCGCATCGCGGTGGATGGGTTTAACGGGGCGCAGGGAGCGATTGTGTTGAATGTAAGTCTTGTGTCTGCCCCGGCTAATGATTTGTTCGCCCACGCCCAGGCGATTACTTTGACCGGCAATTATGCCATCATCTCTGGCACCACTTTCGCCGCCGGCAAAGAAGCAGGCGAGCCGAACCATGCCGGAGAACCGGGCGGCGCTTCAGTTTGGTGGACGTGGCGGGCGCCAAAAACCGGACCCGCCATGATCCAGGTGACCAGCGCCACGGTGCTGCCGGCTTTGGCCGTTTACACGGGGACGGTGATTTCCAATCTGACCTTGATCACGAGCGACAATAGTTCGGGCATCGGCACTCCCGGCCAGCCGGGTTTGGGCTTTAATGGCAGCATCGTTTATTTTCAAGCCGCCGCCGGGGTCACTTATCGCATTGCGGTTGACCAGGCGGGCCTCAACGGGAACGTGGGCGACCCTGTCAAACTAACAGTTGCCCTGTCTCCGCCCAACGCGCTGTTCGCCAATCGAATCTCCCTGGCTGGAACCTCCCCCACGGCAACCGGCGATAACGTTGGTGCTCCGGTTGACCTTGCCGAAGACAATGGCTTTTCGGTTTGGTGGACCTGGATCGCGCCGAGCAACGGCGTCGCCAGCCTGACGACGGACGGCAGCAATTTTGACACCGCGTTGGAGGTTTTTACGGGGAGCGACCCGGCCAATCTTGCTGGCGTGGCCACTAACCTGAATGATTCCTTTGGCACCAACAGCACGGTGGTTTTCAATGCGACCGCAGGCACTCCCTATCAGATCAAGGTCTATGGGGAAAATGGCAGTTGGGGAAATATTATTTTGAAACTTCGATTGTTCACCCAACCACCGACGATCACGATGCAACCGGTCGGAGCTCGCACGGCCACCAATTCAGCCGTTCGTCTCTCGGTGACGGCCACCGGCACCACGCCTTTGACTTATCAATGGTCCCTCAATGGCTCAGACCTTCCGGGTGCCACAAACTCGTTTCTTTCTTTCGCGCATGTCCAGTTCACCAATAGCGGCAGTTACGTCGTCGTGGTCAGCAATCCGAAGGGCGCGGCCACCAGTTCCGACGCCGTGCTGGAGGTCGTTCAAGAAATCATCAAACCGATCGTGACCATCACCTCCGGGCCAGCGGCCAATGGCCGCACTACTTCGCCGGCGGTTCAGTTCCAGGGTAATGCGACGGACAAAGCCGGCGTGGCTCAAGTGCTTTATCAATTTAATGGCGGCGATTTCACCCTCGCCAGCGGAACAGCTCCGTGGTTCGCCAGCGGAATCAATATTCCAGGCACCAATACCTTTGTGGTCAAAGCCGTGGATGTGAACACCAATGAATCGCTGCCGGTGACGCGCAAATATTTTTACTCCGTCACCAACGGCCTCACCCTCACCACGAATCTGCCGGGCATGGGTACCATCGCGCGCAGCTTTACCGGCACCAATCTGGAGATTGGGAGAGGCTACACCGTCACGGCGACGGCCAAAACCGGGTTTCTTTTTTCCAATTGGGACGGCACGATCACCGGCACTAAAGCGGCCCTGAATTTCCTGATGCAGCAAGACATGGAGTTGCAGGCAAATTTTGTGACGAATCCTTTCATCGCGATCAAAGGGATTTACAACGGCCTTTATTCTGACGATACGGGCTTTGATCCGATCAGTTCTGGTTCATTCACGTTCACCTTGGGTGACAGCGGAACTTACTCGGGCAAGATTTGGATCAATGGCAGCAATTACCCTTTTGCCGGCAGCTTTGATCTTTACGGCCAAAGCACCGCCACCGTGACCCGGCCAAAGACCAATGCCGTCACCATCGCTCTGCAATTGAATCTGGGTGCGCAAGATGACAAGGTGAGCGGCACGGTTTCCGACGGGCTTTGGCTGGCTGAAGTGGACGGGGATCGCGCGGTGTTCAATGCCACGACCAACAAGGCGACCAATTTCATGGGAAGTTTCACCATGTCCATTCAGGGTGGCGCCGATGTGGGCGGTGCTGGCTATGCCACGCTGACGATTGATGCCGCCGGGACGATTCGGATGATCGGGAAATTAGGTGAAAATACGGCTCTGTCTCAGAGCGCAACTCTTTCCAAGGATGGCCGCTGGCCGCTTTATGTTTCGCTCTATTCCGGCCAGGGTTGCGTGCTGGGTTGGATGACGTTCAGCAACCAGCCAGCCACGATTTTCGGCGGGAGCCTGAATTGGGCCAAACCGACGCTGACGAATTCGCTGCTTTACCCGGCGGCGTTTGCCGGGGCCAACGATGTCATCGGCTCAGTCTTCCAGACACCGAAGGTCAGCACGAACTTGTTGGTTTCGTTCGGAAATGGCAGCATGATTTTAAGTGGCGGCAACTTGACGGATTCTATTTCTAATAGCGTTACCGTTAACCCAACCAGCGTCGCGGTCAGCGGAACCAATCATGTTACATTGACGTTAAATCGGACGAGCGGTTTGGTGTCCGGCAGCTTCATTCATCCTGATCTGCATCGGACGATCACCTTGACCGGTGTGGTTTTGCAACAGCAAAATATCGGCAGCGGATTTTTCCTCGGCACCAATCAAAGCGGCAGTTTCTCGGTGCAAAGTCCGTGATCGTGGATAGACGCAATCAAACAACGGGAGTTATTTTCACGGCCACTTCCATCTTGCGATCCATCGTTCCCTTGTAATGACCGGTCACCGGCGACACGTCGCTGTAATCACGGCCGACGGCTATCTTGATGTAGGTGTCGTCCGTCTGGCGGTTGTGCGTGGGGTCCAATCCGCGCCAGCCGATGCCCGGAATATAAACTTCAACCCACGCGTGAGTGGCGCTGGCGGTTTCGGTGGCGAGGTAGCCGCTGACGTAGAGCGCGGGAATTTTCAGCGAGCGACACAAGCCCAGCATCACATGGGCGTAATCCTGGCAGACACCGCGCCGCTGCTCCAAGACCTCGCGCATGTGGGTGTGGACGCCGGTCGAGTTGGGCGTGTAAATCAAATGTTGATGCAAAAACCGCATCAAGGCCAAGGACGCCTGCCACACATCAGTCAAACCCATGGTGGCATCCACTGCCAGCCGCCATATTTGCGGATCCAGTTCCACAAAACGGCTGGATTGAAGAAAATCGAAACAACGCTCCAAGCCGGCGGCGCTGGCCAGAGTCGAGAGTGGGGCCGGGGTGGCTTCGGCGGACAAAGACGGCGGGACTTTGGCCGTCACGATGGAATGACATTCGACGGCCAGAAATTCGTGCGGTTCGGGAATTTCAAAATGATGCACCACGTTGGCGAAGAAATCGGTGTAGTGCCGCAGACGCACCGGCGGCATTACTTTCAGCAGAAAGTTTTCCACCTGTTGATGCTCATTGGTCATGGGCTGGAGCCGGACTTCGTTAAAGCTCTCTTTGACCGGGGAAGCGTAGGCGTACCGGGTTGAATGTTTGATCTCCCACTTCATTTTGTCAGATCAGCGGGGAAAGAAGAAGACGGCGGGTTTGCTGCTGTTGTTCCTCCTGTTGGACCATGGCCTCTTCCTCGGGGTTGTCGAAGGATTGAAAAATGTAGGCGTTGAACAGGGCCTCGCCGATGGCGTTGAGCTTGGATTGCAGGGTATCCAGATATTCGTGCAGGCCCCCGGCGAAGGCTTCGTCAATGGTGCTGAATTGCAATTCCGCCGCCAGTCGTCCGGCCAATTTTTCCGCATCGTTGGAAAAACGGCCCACGGCCACGCCGGAAAGGCGCCGCAACGCTTCGTTCAATTCTTCCACGCAAAACCGCGCCGAGCGTGGAAAATCTTCATTCAACAAAAGAAATTCCGCCACCAGACGCGGATGCACTTCCGCGCCGTGAATGGATTTGTAAGCGTCCCAGGCGCTGCACGAACGCAGGATGGCGGACCATTCCAGCGCGGTCGCCTGATCCACCGCTTTGGGTGCGCCGCGCTCGGGCAGAGTTTGAAAACGGACATCGAGGATGCGCGAGGTTTTATCGGCGCGTTCCAAAAATTTTCCGGCCTGCATGAACCACCACCGTCAACGACAATTATATTTCCTCATCAGCGACAACTATAATTCCCCACGTTGCCTCACGGCAGATGTTACCAAAGTTTCCTCTGGGTTGGTGTTCCATTGGCGAGGTAAAACGAGC
>CAIYOY010000040.1 GCA_903927905.1 uncultured Verrucomicrobiales bacterium
CTCATCACTCTCCACGACATGCTCCGCGCTGAAGCCAATATCGCCCGGAACAGCGATTAAACATCCACTTTAACTTTCCAGCTATTTCCCTAATATCCGTTCGTGATCAATTTCTGGAAAAATATTTTCGCTTTTCTTTTCCTCGCGGGCAGCACCGCGTTCGCCCTTACTCCACGAGATCTGCAAACTGGCCGGGCCAATCACGCCTTTGATCACCTCGGTGGCATCCCCGAACAGGCGGAAGCCGCAGCAGCCAGCGGGGTGAATATCATTTACGCCACCGGCATCGGCGGGTGGGGTTATCAAGGACTGCCGCCCGCGACTGAATTGTCCGCCCAACAAAAGGCCGCCGCCGATTATCTCCATCGAGCGAAGAATGAAGGCATTCGCGGCGCCATCGCCTATGTCTGCGCCACCTCGATCGTCAAACTTGAAACCTTCGATAAAAACTGGCCCGCCGCTCTCCGTGCGCAATTTTCCACGCCGCCCTCCGAATGGCTCCAGCGCAATCGGGCCAATCAACCCCTGCCCTCCTGGTATGGCGGCGATTATCGGCCCGCCTGCATGAATAATCCGGATTGGCGGCGTTACGAAAAATATATCGTCCGGCTCCAGATCGAATCCGGGCATGACGGTATTTTCTTCGACAACCCCACGGTCCATCCCGAAGGGTGTTACTGCGAATATTGCCTGAAAAAATTTAAAGCTTTTATCGAAAGGGAAAAACAAACTGCGCCGAATGAAATAGCGCCGTTGCGCCATTTCGCGCTGGATCATCCAAATGATTTCCTGCGTTTCCGTGGCACCATCGCCGCCGATTTCATGGCGGACATCCGCGCTTATGCCCGCACGCTTAATCCTAATTTCCTCATCACCTGCAATAATAGTCTGAACACACCCGATGCCCTTTTCTCCCAGGCCCGCACTTATGGATACAACATTTACGAGATGAGCAAAGTCGAAGACCTCGTGGTGATCGAAGACATGGCCACGCAACCTCGCGTCCTGCCCGGCGGTCAAACGGTTGAATACGGCCACACTTACTCCGCGCTTCACGCCATCTCACACAACAAACCGATCGTAGTCTGCACCATCGCCGACGCCGATTATCACACCGCGCCGAACCTCGTGCGCCTCGCCATGGCCGAAGCCGCGGCGCATAACGCTTCGTATCTTTCCTGGCCGACGTGGCCCGAAAATGAACGCCCCCGCATGGCTTCCACGATTCGTCCGGAATCCGACTTCCTTCGCGATCATGCTGATTTATTTGTGAACGCCCGGCCCCGCGCCGATGTTCTCCTCTTCTTCCCGTTTCGCGAATGGAGCAAAACGGCAACCTGCCGCGCCTGGCAACTCTCCGTCGCCCTGACCCAAGCGGGCATCCAATACGATGTCGTTTGCGAAGATGATTTCATCCAGCGCCTCAAAAAAGAAAAAACCGCCACGCTGTTGATGGAATCGCCAGCAGTCCTGACCAAAGCCGAAGCCGAAGCGGTGGCGAAATTCAAATTGCGCGGCGGACAGGTGGCATACGAAATCGCCAAACTTCCTGCCAATCGTTCCATCACCCTGCAAGCGCCGCCGACGGTTCGGGCGGTAGTGAATGATCAACCGCACCGCACTGTCGTCCATCTATTGAATCTCAATATCCAAAAACTCACTTCTTTCACCGATAAAGTCACCCCGGCAGAGAACATTCATGTGAGCGTGAAGGTGCCGTTCAAATACCCCCACAAAGTCAAAGTCCTGACCACCGATGCCGATGCCACTCAGGGAGAATTGAAATTTACCACCGATCACGGAATGACTGAATTTACTATTCCCCATTTGGCCATCTCGACCATCGTTGTGATTGAATAAACACGGAGCGCGGTTCTGTGAACCGCAGCAGATTGTTACGGACGAAGGATGATTTAAAATTTTGAACCTATACTCGACGGCTACCCGCTGCGGTTCACAGAACCGCGCTCCGCCTGAGATTCCTCGTCACTCTTTCGGCAGCAAGGCCTTGATCTTCGGCACGGCATCTTTGTGGACGAGGAAGGCAAGGTATTTGAGTTTGATGTAGGAGCTATGGGCGAAGACATAGCCTTCATGATGAGCGGACCAGATCGATTTCGCCGAATCTTTGGCCAGGAACCAATCTTCACCGGAGATATTCGTCCAACCCACCAGATGAATCAGATGGTCGTCGGTCGTAGCGCCGCTTTCGAAACCAGCTTCGCGGGCCTCCTGGGTGACCGGCGAATCGGTGATGAAACTGTATCGCCGGGTGATTTCGTAGGTAGGCTCGGTGTCGTCCACATCGGTGGCCACAGAGTAGCCGGATTGCAATGCGCCCTTGATGGAATCGTAGAACACCGGCAGCGGCACGTTGAAGAAATTCGTCTGATGCTTCCAATTGTCCGGCACTTTCAATTCAGTGAATTGATTGAAGGGTGCGTAAGTCCAGGAAGTGACCAGGACGTAATCCGATAGATTCAATCTGACGACTTCGTCAAAAAAGGTGCGTGGGGTGTAAGATTTTCCCTGGTAGGTGAATGATGCCGGTGGTTCACTCAGATATTTTTTCAGGATGGCTTTGACCTGTTTCAGTTGTTTTTCCTCGTCCCACTTATTTTGTTTCCGGGCTTTTTGGGTCCACTTTTCCAGTTCGGCATACAGATTTTTTTGATCGTATATTTTGCCCGGCGTGTCGTGATCATAAACCTCGGCGGGCATGGCCCCGTAAAGCCGACAGGCATCCACCACTCCGGCAAACAGGTCGCCATTGGCAAAGCGCGATGCGCCACGGGTTTTAATTAGTTGTTTCGTTTTCTCCAAATACTGGCAGTAAGCAAAATAGAGGGTGGAAATTCGCACGGGCTCCATTTTTAATCGCGCCCGCTCGGCTTCCAGAAATGAGGAGGTGGCAAAACTCCAGCATAGCTCGGTGTTGCCCTGGTTTCGGCAGGCCAGATGCGGGAGAGCCGGGAAATCGGCGGCGCTCTGTGGATGCGGCAAGGCCGCAAGGGCTTGATTGACTTCGTTGGTCTGTTTTTCGGTGTAGGAGGCGGCGGAAGCTCCAAGGACCAAAATCCAAGCTCCAAAGAAACTCCAAAAACCAAACTTCAAACGACGCGGTAATTTCACTTCTTGGTCAATTTGGCGATGGCGTCTTTCATCTCGGTAAGATGGACGTTGGCATCGGGATTGTCGGTGACATGGACAATCTTGCCATCCAAGCCGATGAGGAAGCTGGCGCGGCGGGCGACTTTTATGCCCGGTTTACGACGCACGTCATAGGTGTCGGCAATTTTGCCTTCAGTATCGGCCAAGAGTTTGAAATTCAATTTATACTTGGCGATGAATTTCTGATGGCTGTCCGCCGGATCAAAGCTGACGCCAACCACTTCGATATTGTCTTTCTGTAATTCGGCCATGCGATCGCGCAGACCACAGGCTTCCTTGGTGCAACCGGGCGTATCATCTTTGGGATAAAAATAGAGCAGGACAATTTTGTGGTTAACGTCGTCGGCCAGTTTCCATTTTTTACCGTCTTGATCCTTGCCGACGATGAGCGGGGCCTTGTCGCCAACCTTTGGAGTCTTCCTCGGAGGCGAAGGCGGTTTGACCACAACTGGTTTGGCAGTGGGCGGGTTGGTTACGGCTGGTTTGACATCTGAGTTCGTCGTCGGTTCGGCAAAAGCCGGCAGTGAAATCACCAACGACAAAACGGAAAGCGGAATGAATCTTTTCATTGGAGGATAAATTAGGAACATGGAGTGAATTTGTCAATAAACTGCACTAACAAACCAAAGACCGAAGAATGATCCGGGAGAATAATTAGCCCTTATTTTTCCGCAATCCAAACGAGCGTGCCTTCAGGTAATTTATCGTAGAGCGGCATCAGATCGTTGGAGCAGAGGTGAACGCAGCCATGCGAATCCGGGCGACCGATGTTCGGCTCATTTCCAGGGCCGTGGATGTAAATAAATCGTTGAAATGAATCGCGGCCTTCTCCGCGATTAAAGCCATCTTCCATTCCTTCCAGCCAAAAAATCCGGTGCGTGATCGCGCCATCGGGTGCTCCAAGCCACTTATACCCTACCATCTCGCGACTTTTAAAAACCGCTCCCACCGGCCAGCCTCCGCCAATTTTTTTGGCGATGCGATGCAGGCCGCGCGGGGTCATGTTGGATCCGGCCAATTCGCCGATGCCATATTTGGAGGTGGAACAGCGATAGGTTTTGACTGTTTGAAAATCACGGGTCAACGGCAGCCGCTCGAAAAGCGTGGTCGTTTGCCGCGCAATATTCACGCCAAGCAGATAACGCGTGGGAACAACGCCAACGCGTGAGCAGGTGCGAAAAAGTTCAACGGGAAATTTCATGACGGTTTGGTGAATTTCTTGATCAACACCTTCGAGTTACGTCCGCTTTGATCGTATTTTTCACGGCGATCGGGCGGAAGATCGTCCGGGGTGCCTTCGGTAAAGCCGCCTTTGGACTGAAAATAGGTGAAGGCCTGGGTGGAAAGGGTAATCAATTCTTCCACGCCCATTTCCCTGGCTTTGGCTTCGGCAAACTGAATCAGTTTCCGGCCGATGCCCTGATTCTCGTGTGACGGACTGACATATAGACAAGCCAGTTCGGCTTTGCCCTGCTCAAGCTGATGCAAGGCGACACAGGCCACTGGATTTTTGTCGGTTTCAAAAATGTAAAAGTCGCCGATGCTCTTCTCGATCACGACGCGGGTGCGTTTGACCAGTTCTTCGCTGGCCACGGAATTTTTCGTGAGCAATTGAATGGCGCGAACATCCTTCTTCATCGCGCGCCGAATCTGCTGATATTCATTGGCGTAGATGAGGGTGCCGATGCCTTCGTTGGAAAAAACTTCGGCCAGCAAGGCTTCGTCCACCCGGCCGTTGATGATGTGAACGCGGGGAACTCCGGCGGCGCAGGCGGCGGAGGCGTGTTGCGCTTTGGAAACGATCTCCGGCGCAAAATCATTTTTATTCTTCGCCAGCAAAGCATCCAGATCAGCCACAAGCATCTGGCGAATGACTTCGCCCTGATGAATCAATCCGTCCTGCGTGGTCATGAAAATAAGTTTGGTGGCGTTCAACGACTTGGCCAATTCCAGGGCCACGCCATCAGAATTAACGCGATAGGTTTTGCCGTCGCCATCGAAGCCCAGCGGCGGCACCACCGGAATGATGCCCTGCGCGAGCAATGCTTGAAGCATTTCCACATCCACGCGCTCGACCTTGCCGGTGAGCTGATGATCCACTCCGTGAATGATGCCCAAGGGATGAGCGATGATCGCATTGCACGTGGCGGCGCGAAGATCGTTAGCGCTCAGGCCTTCGAGAATTTCGTGGGTCAACCGGTTGGCGGCGGTCAGCGCGAGTTTCAAAGTGGCTTCGTCGGTGATGCCGCTGCCGTCGAGATTAGAGGGCTGAACTTTCAGTTCTTGCGCGAGCACGGCGATCTGAGCGGCGGCGCCATGGACCAAAACTACACGGATGCTCAACGAGCGGAGCACCGCGACATCGAGCAGGATATTGGCAAAGTTCTCGCTCGTGATAATTGCGCCATCAATGCTGATGACGAAAATCTTTTCACGGAACCGCGGAATGTATTGCAGGATGCCCCGCAAATCGGTCAGTTTCACTTTATACGTTTGGTTGTTTTCAGCAAATGGATAACTAAGGCCGATTGAGTTTGGATTCAACTTATTTCTAAGGTTTTCCAAGGACTTTTTTCAAAGCCGCCAAACATCGCTCATTTTCCGCCGGGGTGCCGATGGAGATGCGGATCCATTCCGGGAGTTTGTAGCCGCCCATCGGACGGGTGATGACCCCCTGCCCTTGCATTTTTTCAAAGACGCCCTTGCCATCGCCGACTTTGACCATGATGAAATTGGCTGCGGAGGGGACGAATTCAAGACCGAGGTGGGTCAGCTCTTTTTCGAAGTAGGCGCGGCCATCGAGGTTATTCTGACGGGTTTTGCGGACGTGTTCGTCATCGCTCAAGGCGGCGAGACCGGCGGCCTGGGCGAGGGAATTTATGTTGAAAGGCTGGCGGATTTTTTCGAGGGCTTTGATGAGATCGGGATGGCCGATGCCGTAGCCAAGACGCAAGCCGGCAAGGCCGTAAATTTTTGAGAAGGTCCGCATCAGGATGAGATTCGGCTTTTTAGCGGAACGGATCATCGGCAGCAGATCAACCGCGCCGACCAGGAATTCGATGTAAGCCTCATCCATGACGAGAACGACATGGTCGGGAACGCCATTGACCAGATCCATGACGTCTTTGGCGGAAGCGAGGGTGCCGGTGGGGTTGTTGGGATTGGCGACGAAAATTATTTTGGTCTTCGGCGTGATCGCTTGCAGCATGGCGGGGAGATCGTGGCCGTAGTCGCGCGCCGGGACCGAGATGACCTCTGCGTCAAGCATTTTGGCGACGATGGGATAGATGGCGAAACAGTAATCGGAAACAACAATGTTACTGCCAAGTTCCATCAAGGCGTGGCCAAGAAATTCGATGATCTCGTTGGAACCGTTGCCGAGAATCAGATTACCGGTTTGCAGATCCAGATGTTCCGCCAGTTTTTGTTTGAAATAAAACGCGTTGCCGTCCGGGTAGAGGTGCAGTTGTTTCGCGGCTTTTTCAATCGCGGCGAGAGCGAGGGGCGATGGGCCGAGCGGGTTTTCATTGGAAGCGACTTTGATGATGTCCTTGGCAGGCAGGCCAAGTTCGCGCGCCACTTCTTCGATCGGACGACCGGGCAGATAGACGGGCAAAGTTTCCAGCGTGGGATTTAAAGAAAATGGGAGGCTCATCTTAAAGGGAGTTCAGGATTTTTTGGACGTCAACATTGGCGGCGATGATGTCGCGGATCAGTGAAATTTTTTCGGTGTCGTCGGGCCGGGTTTTGACAATGAGATTGTGGACGGTGGAGGCCACTTCGTAACTGTCCTCGGCGGCCAGCAAAATCGGGAATGGCATTTTTTCGACGACCTTCATCACACTGGCACCAGGGCGGAGATTTCCAGTCAACACCACGCCGGCCAGTTGCTGGGAGCTGTCTTTGACAGTGGTGGCGGCAGCGAGGATGATGTCTTCGCGATCGCCCGGCGTGATCACGAGGACGCCGGTTTTAAAATAACCGACGGCATTTTGCGCGCCCATGGCGCCGACGACCACGCTTTCGACACGGTTGTTGCGCTTGGCGCCGCGATTCAAAACTTCGGCCTTCAATTCCTCCTGGATCAAATCCATCGTCGGACTGGACAAAATTCTCTGATGCGGGACGACGCCGAGCAGTTCCAGTCCCTTGCGCTTCAAACCGCGCCGGGCAAAGTCTTTGATGAAATCAATTTTATCGAAAAGGACCTTGTTGAGAATAACGCCGATGACTTCTACGCCTTCTTTTTCAAAGAGCGCCTGATTGAGTGCAACCTCGTCAATCGGTTTGCCGATGCCTCCCTGGCTGACAATAATAACTTTGGCCCCGAGAATCTTGGCCACTTGCGCATTGGAAAGATCAAAGACGGAACCGACCCCGGCGTGGCCGGAACCTTCGCAGAGGACAAAATCTTTTTCCCACGACACGCGGTCGAAAGCTTTAGTAATTTTTTTGACCAACGCTTCATTGTTGGACGATTGCAGATATTTGCGGGTGAAATCGGGTTCCACCGCAATCGGGCTCATGTCCACCAACGGACAATTCAACCGATAAACCCGGTCCATCAAAACCGTGTCCTCATCAATTTTTTGTTCCTCAATCTCGACGAAGCGCTGTCCGACCGGCTTGATGTAACCGATGCGCGGATAAAACTTTTGCAGCGCCGCGAGCAACCCGAGCGAGGTGGTGGTTTTGCCATCGTTCTGGCGCGTGGCGGCGATGAAGACGCGGGGAGTAACCGTATTCATGGAAAATTATTCACCGGGCAAGGTCTGTCCTGCGCCAGGATAAAGATCGTTGTAGGCGATGGATTGAAGGCCGACAATCGCCGCGACACCGAGAATGTCATGCGAACTTGAACCGCGCGAAACATCCGCCGCCGGACGATCGAGGCCGAGCAAAATCTGGCCGTACGCGTGGGCCTTGGCGACGTGTTGGATGAGTTTGCTGCCGATGTTGCCGGAATTCAGGTCGGGAAAAACAAGGACATTGGCGCGACCGGCGACCGGGCTTTCGGGGACCTTGCGCGCGGCAATCTCGGGAACCAAGGCCGCATCCAATTGCAATTCACCATCGAAATCCGCTTCCAACAATTTTTCTTTGGCTTTCTTTTCCGCCAAAGCCGTCGCGGCTTTGACTTTGCCGATGGACGGATGGGTGGCGCTGCCCTTCGTCGAATACGACAACAAGGCTACGCGTGGCCGAATGCCTAAAAGTTGATGCGCCAACTGTGCCGTTGACACCGCGATGTCAGAAAGTTGATCCACCGTCGGCTCGGGAATGACGCCGCAATCCGCCATGAACATGACGCCTTGATGACCGAAGCGTGTGTCTTCGACTTCCATCACCATGCAACTGGAGGCGGTGGTGGCTTGCGGCGCGACTTTGATGATCTGAAACAACGGACGCAACACGCTCCCGGAACTTTCATTGGTGCCGGCGATCATGCCATCAGCCTGATGCATCGCCACCATCATGGCGCCGTAATAATTTGGCTTCAGCATGGCTTCGCGCGCTTCTTGTTCCTGAATTCCTTTGGAACGGCGCAACATTTCGAAGCGTTTGACAAAGGCGGGGAGATCTTCGCTTTCCTCGGGATTGATGATGCGCACGCCCTCAAGGGAAACGTTGAGTTGCGAGGCGGCTTCCTTGATTTTGGTGCGGTCACCGAGGAGAATGGGCGCGCCAAGGCGCAGGGAATAGAACTGGCGCGCAGCCTGAAGCACGCGCGGTTCGGTTCCCTCGGGAAAAACCACGCGTTTCGGGTGGCGCTGGAGTTTTTCAATGATGCTGCCGATAAAATGCATGGGAGTTAGTAGCTTAGAAAGGTGGAAAAGACAAATGCGATTGCAAAACGTGCGCAGAAAAAACTTCCTTTGGTGGGGTAATTGTGGCAATATTTGGATATGCAAACTGTTGGAGCAACCGCAGTGTTGGATGAAATTCTTGAACCGGTGACCCATGCCTTTTCGCGCGAGGTGGCGCAAGCGCTGGTCAACACCAAGGCCAGTGCCGCGACCCAATCGCGCATGGCCGATCTGGCCGAGAAGTGCAACGAAGGTTTGCTGACTCCCCCGGAACAGTCGGAATATGAAGCCTATGTCCACGCCATTGACATGGTTTCAGTTCTCCAGGCCAAAGCCCGCCGGTGGCTGGCCGGTCACGCTACAACTTAATTTTAATGGATCCGGCATTGCGCAGGTTGGTCATGGAACGCGCGGGGCATCGGTGCGAATACTGCCACCTTCACTGCGATCAGCAAGCCTCAGTTATTTTTCATGTGGAACACATCATTGCCCGGCAGCATGGCGGGGATAACTCGCCGGGAAATCTGGCCCTGGCTTGTCATCGGTGCAATCTCCGCAAGGGACCAAACCTGACCAGTCTTGACCCGGAAACAGGCGAATTGATCCGGTTCTTCCACCCGCGCCAACAACAATGGAAGGAACACTTTGAATTCAGAAATGGGCGCATCATCGGCCTCACGGCCGTTGGCCGCACCACGGCAATGCTGTTTCAAATGAATACGCCCGACCGAGTCGAACTGCGTCTGACCTTATCAGAATTATGATAAGATTCATGTCGCGGTTCATAAATCAGTTCACGTCTCTTGGTCATCCCCGTTTGTTGCGATGGTTTCCGTAATTGGAAACCGCAACATAACCAAACTCAACAGCGAGTTGATCAAGCAAGCTATAAGCCGGGATTATGTAGCGGTCTCCGTAACCTTCGATAACGTTGCGCATAGCAGCAGCAGCCTGCTCCAGCACTTGCTTATCACGCAAAGCTGCATAGGCATCGCCGCCAATTTGTTCGGCGCGCTTTTCAGCTTCCGCCATCACGCGTCCTGCGTCGCGCGTTGCTTGGTTGAGAAGGGCATCTGCTTGCTCGCGGATTTCTTTGGCCCTTTGAATGGCAAGAACCCGTTCGTTGGCCGCTGCATTACGAGCCTGTTGGAGCAAATTTTGGGCTTCTTCACGCAAACTGGTCGCCGCTTTCAAGGCCTCAGCAAGCTGGCGCTGCGTCTCTGTTTCTGCATCTCGAAGATTTTCATATTTCCGAAGCGGCTCAAAATCTTTGACAGTTTTTGCGATGAGCGCGTTGGCTGCTTCCTGAATTTTGCGGGATTCCGATTCGTAGTGTTGCCGAACGCGTTCAGCCTCTTGCTGCATTTCTGCAAATTGCTGATCAAGAAGTTTTTGCGCTTCAGCAACTGATATTTGGGCTTCATTTTGAGTGCGGAGGACTTTTTCTTCTAGCTGTTTATTTTTAACGAGGAGAAAGGCGACAAAGCCTGAAGCGAGTAGAAAAAGAATGATAAATGCAATGGTCATAATGAGGAACCGGTTTGTAGAATTGTATCGCCATCAGGTTGACTCAATTTGGATATTTTTGCTTTTAATTCCTCGCGCATTTTTTGAATGGCAGTGAGCAGGTCGTGAAAACTCATGTCTTCCATTGAGGCATGTACGATGTCAGCCGGTGTCAACGATTTGATGGCCTGAAACACTTCTGATTTGCGCGTTGCTTTAAAGTGATCTCGATGTTGAAAGTTTTCCATCGCGTGAAATGGCTCAAGTTGGTTGAAATCCAAACGAGCCATATCGGCCCGCGGCATGAACACAGACAAAACAGGCTGCTCTACAAATTGACCGGAACGCGTATCTAGGGAATCTGCCGTCGCTGTGACCAACAATCCTTCCACGGGCAAAAGCGCAAAGATTTCTCGCGCCACACGCAATACGCAGCCACAGATGTAATCCTGATAAATTTCATGAAATCGTCCCTTGGACATATTTTTGACCGAAACTTTTCCGGTCGCGGTGAGCGTCTTGACCTGTGCCGGAATCGCCTGCTTGCCGTTCACCTTAAGTACGCACTCGGCGAGCTTTGTGGTGTGAACGGTGAAATGAATCGCGGAACCCAGATTCGACATTTCGGCAAACGGATTAATCTCAACCAGAGCCTCAGTGTAGGCCTTGTGTTCTCCCGCCAGAATTCGCAGAGCCAAGCTCTTCCGCCTCTCCCAAAGACTCATTTGTTCAGAATAAACCTGCGCCGCTTTTTCAAACTCGTGTTCATCCTGTGACCGCGCTTGTTCAATGATTACTTGTAAGGCTGTTCTTTGCTCGACAGGCATAACAATCACACGTTGTTTAGCCTTCTGCTCACAGTAAGAATTCCGTTGAGGAGGTGGATAGGGTAGTGAAGCTGCAACGGCTGTCCAATCCCAAGTGTCCCCCTGCTCTTTGTGGACTGACAAGAGAACTTCCAACTGACTTTCGAAAGTATCGACTTCTAAACGAGCTTGTTCGATTGCCGAAAGCTTGGCTTGCTCTTTTGTTCGGCGCTCCAATTCACGAAAACGCCTTTGTGCATCGCGCTGTTGTCGCCGTTGCGCGGCTTCCATTGACCGAATGGTTGTTTGATAGCCCATGGGGTTGCAGAGATGTTGCGGAGGGCGGTGTCTGTTGACAAGAGAAATCTGGGCTGAGGGCACGGATTTTCAACCGCAGTGTACGCGGAATATGGGA
>CAIYOY010000041.1 GCA_903927905.1 uncultured Verrucomicrobiales bacterium
CCTTTTCGGCGATGTCATCGGCGTGAAGGGAGGTTGCGGCGAAGAACAGGGCGGTACTGAGTGATAGAATGTTTTTTAATTTCATAAATTTTTCCGGGGTCAGTTTTTGGCAGTTTTCCAGTTGGGTTGAAATTCGAGAAAGCGGGTGTGGACGCCGCGTTTGATCTTCATGACGATGTTGTCCGGTTTTTGAGCGACGATTTTTTCAAGGATGGCGCGGGCGGAATCAATGCTTTTGATGGTTTGATTGTTGATCTCAAGGATGAAATCACCGGCGTAAAGCGAGCCGAGCTCGGCCCAACTGCCGGATTTGACTTCCTCGACCAGCACGCCGGTTTCGTCCTGATCCATTTCCTCTTCGGCGCGGTCGAAGAAGGTGATGTCGCGTAGGGTGAATTCAAATTCGTCGTTGCGATATTTTTTCATTTCACGACGCAAACGCGGGGAGCGGGCGAGCTCGACGGCGACGGTTTGCTTTTTCCCGTCGCGGATAAGGCCGAGTTTGACCGTGGCACCCACGTCGTATTGACGGATCAAGGTGGCGAGGTCGTCTTCGTGTTCCGGGGCGAAGGCGGTCAGTTTTTCATCATCCACGGAAATAATGAAATCACCGGCTTTCAGCCCGGCTTTTTTGGCGGTGGAATGATCATAGACCAGAGTGATGCAATAACCTTTGAGATCGGGTTGGCCGATTTGTTTGGCGATGTCGCGGCTGATGACCTGGGTTTCAATCGGCAGCCAGGCCTTGGTGGCTTCAAGCCCGGGATCTTTCATGTCTTCGGTGCCGATTTTTACGACGGTGAGAAAACGTTTGTTTTTATCTTCAAAGGCGACGAGGACGGGGAGGGGAGTGGTTTTGCCAGCGAGCAATTTATCAGTGATGGCGGCCAGTTCCTTGGAACTATGAACCGGTTGACCGGCAACTTCGACGATCACATCTTCCGGGGCGATCGGTGGCTTGGCTGCGCCGGATGGACCGCCCGAACGGGCCGAGGTGACGAGTGCGCCATTTTGATTCGGACGCTTCATTTCTTTGGCGATTTGAAAGGAGATATCGTGGACGGTCAGGCCCCAAGCTTTTAGTTCCTGTTCCTTGGGATTCAATTCGGTGCGTTCGGTGGGTTTGATATTGAAAGTTATTTCCTTGCCGTCGCGCAAAACGGTCAACGGAATTTCCTGTCCCAAGGGTAGGGCGGAGATGCGCGCGAAAAGTTCCGGCATCTGTTCATCGTAACGGATATAGACCGGCAAATGATTGAGACTGGTCAAAATGTCGCCGGGTTTGATTCCGGTCGCAGCCACGGGGGAATCTTCCATCATGCCGCTGATGAGCGCACCGCGATCGGCCGTCATGCTTTTCAGGAGCGGCTGGATTTCGAGGCCGATCCAGGAACGGATGACGCGACCGTGAGCGATGATTTGTTCGGCGGAAGATTTGGCGAGATTACCGGGAATCGCGCCGGCCAGGCCCATGCTGATTTCGTTGATGCCAATGATTTCGCCTTTGAGATTCACCAACGGCCCACCGGAATTACCGCCGTAAATCGCAGCGTCGTGAGCAATCCAGCGAACCAACATGCCGACGTCCTCGCCATCCATGCTGATCTTGGCGCGAGGGCCGAAAAATTTGGGCATGGTCATTTCGGTGTTGCTGGCGATGCCGAGGGTGACGGATTGAGACAAGGCCATGGGGCTGCCCAGCGCGAGGACAGGATCGCCGACTTTTACGCGAGTAGAATCAGCAAAAGAGACGACCGGAAATTTGCGCGGCTTGGACGGTTTAAGTTTCAAGACCGCGATGTCAGTCAATGGATCGGTGCCGATCAATTCAGCTTCGATTTCTTCGCGATCGGAAAGGGTGCAAAAAAAGCGGGTGCCATGGCCGGCGACATGATGATTGGTGACGAGATAACCGTCTTTGGAGATGATGACGCCGCTGCCGACGGCTTGGTGTTTGAGTTCGCGGCCTTCATCGAAATAAGTGGTGACGACTTGAATTCGCACGAGGGAGGGTTTGACCTTGGCGATGGCGCTTTCGACGACGGAACGGGAAGGCTGAACCTCCGCAAAGGTCGAACCAGTGACCAAGAGCAACAGACCGAGAAGCGTGAGATATTTTCGGGCCATGAAATCTTTCAGATTTAACATGGGGAAATTATCGCTGTTTGGCACGAACAGGCAAGCCTAACGTGGCTAGGACGACCGTGTTTAAGACCGGGCAATCCACCCGCCGCCCACGACCAGATCATCATCGTAAAACACACACGCCTGGCCCGGCGTCACGGCGCGTTGTGGGATATGCAGTTTTACTTTCGCGCGTCCATCCGGCAATGGTTCCACGGTCGCGGGAGTGCCGGGATGATTGTAGCGGATTTTGGCGCTGACCTGAATTTCCTTGGGCGGATCGTCATAGGGAATCCAATTGCAACGTTCGACCGTGAAGGTGTCGCGATCCAGCGCCGAATCATCATCGCTGACGATGACGCGATTATTCGCAGGGTCGAGTTCGATGACGTAAAGCGGTTTGGGCGAGGACAGGCCCAGGCCTTTGCGCTGGCCGACGGTGTAGAATTCAATCCCGTCGTGGTGGCCAAGAATTTTCCCCTGAAGATTAACGATCTCGCCGCGATGTTTCTGCACCAATTTCGCAGTGGAAAGGAATTTGCCGTAATCATTGTCCGGCACGAAACAGATTTCCATGCTCTCTTCTTTGTCGGCGGTCTTGAGATTACATTCGCGCGCGACCTCGCGGGTATCGGCCTTGGTTTTTTCGCCAAGTGGGAACATGGCCTGGGAGAGTTGGTTTTGGCGCAAGGAAAACAAAAAGTAACTTTGATCTTTGCGGGCATCGCGGCCTTTTTTCAAAAGCGTACGCGTGCCATCGGCGCTTTTTTCCAGCCGCGCGAAATGTCCGGTGGCGATGAAATCTCCGCCCAGTTGCCGGGCGCGATCTAGCAGGGCGC
>CAIYOY010000042.1 GCA_903927905.1 uncultured Verrucomicrobiales bacterium
GGAAAAGACGCTTTAAATAACTCTATAACCTTCTGACTGCGAAGCTGCTGCGGGTCACAGACCCGCGCTCCGGTGTTGAAAAAACGAGCATTTGGATTCACTCTGTAAAGCAATGCAAGCAAAGCAGTTGTCCATCCGCGTCCGGCCTTCATTGGAGGTCTGTATTTTGGCGGGCGGATTGAGTTCGCGGATGGGGCGGGACAAGGCGCGGATGAAATTACAGGGGCGAACATTAGTGGGGTGGGTGCGATTAGCGGCCAAGGAAACAAAGTGGCCGGTGCGGATAATCTGTAAAGATTTGGTCGCGCGATGCGGGCCGTTGGGTGGGATCTATACGGCGCTGAAAACCACGCGGGCGGAGGCGGTGCTTTTTCTGGCGTGTGACATGCCGTTTGTGTCCCCGGAGTTTTTGCAGAAACTGGCGCGGCGATTAACGAAATCTCGCAACGTAGTTTTCACACGACATGACGAGGCTGTTGGGTTTCCTTTTTTGTTGCGGCGCGACATGCTAGGCTTGGTGGAACGGCAATTGGCGGCGAAGGAATTTTCATTGCAAGCGCTGGCACGGCTCAGCGCCAGCGGCACAGTGAAGCCAGCGCGGGATGAACAATGGCGATTTTTGAATGTCAATACACCGGAGGATTGGGAGCAGGCGCGACGTAAAGCGGATGATATTTAAATGGTTTCCTTGTTTTCTCCGTGATGAAGCGTAAATTAATAAGCATGTTGAAGTTGATCGCAACGCTGACGGCAGTGTCGTGCGGCCTGGCCGCATCGGCGGCGACCATTCAATTGAAGGACAAGGCCTCGGTCACCGGAAAAATTTTGGCGGAGAAGAAGGACCAAATCATTTTGGACATCGGCTACACCGTGCTGTCCATTCCCCGTAATCAGGTGGTGAAGATTTCTTCCGACGAAAATCCCAAAGCCCAATCCGCGCCCGCACCAACTCCCGCGCCGCCAGTGGAAGTATCGCCACCGCCGAGCAAGGGCTTTTATGCCAATGCCACAGGTGGGACCAAAGAACGTTCCGTGCGCGAACAAGTGGATGAATTGGGCGAAGCGGTGGTGCAGGTGCGGACGCCCGGCGGGCTGGGGTCGGGGTTCTTCATCAATGAAGATGGTTTTCTGATCACTAATTTTCATGTGACAGAAGGTGAGACGCAAATATCGGTCGAGGTTTATCACCAAAAAAACGGGCAACTGGACCGGAAAATCTATAAGCAGGTCCGGATTGTGGCCCTGAACAAATTTGCCGATCTCGCGTTGTTGAAAATTGAAGACAAGGACGCGTCGAAATTCGCGCGGGTGGCGCTGGGCGATTCCGATGTGCTGGCCGTGGGTGACCGGGTATTCGCCATCGGCAGTCCGCTCGGTTTGGAACGGACGGTGACCGAGGGAATTCTCAGCACCAAAACGCGCGAGATGCAGGGCACGCTTTATTTGCAAACGACGGCCCAGATCAATCCCGGCAATAGCGGCGGCCCGCTCTTCAACATGCGCGGCGAAGTGGTCGGCGTGACGAATATGAAAATCACGGTGGGCGAAGGCTTGGGTTTTGCCATTCCCATCGAACAGGTAAAATTTTTCTTGAATCATCGGGATTCATACGCTTACGACAACGACAATCCGAGCAATCCGTATCGTTATCTGGAGCCGCCAAGCCGGGTGAAGGCGCAGGTGGGGAAGTGAGTGGCAGAGGTTAATCCGCGAATTTTGCTAATTTACACGAAGAGAGGCAAACAGTAAGGGCATCTGACTCTGATTTTTTTAAGCGTCTGGGAACATTGACTTATTCAATAACCAAATCATTATTTTCAATTACATCGAAGCCACGCTGTTCGGCTAGTGTGAGACAGTTATGAAAAAAATTACCGCACTTTTAGCCCTACTGATCCCGCTTTTCACATCGGGATGTTTCACAGCCGTCCGGCAATACGGTGAAGGATGGAACGGGGAATCCAGCAAAGCGGACAAGGCAAAAACTACAGCATTGGATGTTGCCACATCGCCGATTCAGGCCCCAGTTGTTGCGCCGCTTTTTTTGGCAGCCGCTGTTAAACGATCAAACGCAGATCGAAAAGCAAAACAAGATGCGGACGCGGACAAAAAATTAATGCCACTTTTAGAAAGCGACCCGACGCTCGGGTTTAAAGAAAGGTGGGATCGTAAATCAAAACAACATTGCCGCGTTTTCGCTAATTCGTTTTCAAATCCCAATGTTAAATATACCGATTCAATATTGGAAGATATCTATCAAAACTGTACAAACGTTAGCTGCTATGTTTTTTGCAGCAAATCATGCACGCCAGAATTTCTTGCCAAACATTATGACGAAGAATCTGAAAAGGACAAGGGCATGGCCATTCGAAAGGGAAGAGAAAATATTGTTTCCAACCCCAATACACCTTTTGAATTAGTCTATAAGGCCTCGACAATTGGCGTAAGCGGGGCGAATGGGGCCATCACGAACCGAACCCAGGAAGCAAAACCATTTTTAATGGCCTTACTGGAAAACGACCCCAAAGTGGCACTGGTGGATAAATGGGAAAGAAAATTGGTTCACCGCATAGTTTTTGTTGAATCTTTTTCTAACCCAAAAGTCAAATATAACGATGCTTTGCTTGAGGAGATTCGCCAGAAATGCCCCATGCTCGGGAATTATGTATTTCGTTGCCAATATTGTTCGAGCAGCTTTTTGGTCAAACACTTTGATGAACAATATGCTCTCAGCAGCAAATGGTCGTATGATCGCCAACCCGGCTTGGAAGACATAATCGCCAATGCGAACACGCCAATCGAATTGGTTGAAAAAGTTGCAACTTCTCACGATTTTGACAACGTTAAGGGAAACAATGGAAATACTGCTCGACTGGCGCAAAGCATTTTGGCCAAAAGACGTTCAGAGCATTAACTCCAAGTTGCTTAAAATTATGGGTTCTTCAAAACGCCGTGAAATATTCGTCGCGGAATTCTTTTTCCGATTTCATGCTTGATAGGCAGGCAACCCAATTCATGGCCGGACGGGTATTGGTTGTTTTGGGGTGGGGCGGATGGTCGCTGAATTTTTTGGAGAGGTCTTGAAAGGCGCGGCCCCAGGCTTTGGTTTTGCCGTCGGCGGTGGCGAGGCCGGTGAGTTCGCTGCAATCGTTGGGTAACTTATTGCGTTCCGAGTTGGTGTTCACGCTTAAGCGTGTTTGGGGCACCGGACAATCTGAAGATTGAACACCAGCAAAAGGACGGGCTTTCTTTGCTTTGGCTGGCGGGTGATGGTAATGTGCGGGCAGAATAATAGAAGCGGCGTGGTTTGAGGAAGTCTCAGCCGCCCCTTCGGGACTTAGGTGTTTGGGAATTGCAACCCGGCATTGAAATGCCGGGCTATTGTCAAATGTCCCTCCGGGACAGGGAAGTGTTGGCAGAAAAGTAAGGATTGCAACGATCGTTATGAAGAAATGGTTTCTAATTTTATTGGTTTTGTTGACGGTGGCGACCGGCGCGCGCGCGGACATTTTGCCGCCGGAAAAATTGCTGCCGCGCGACACGGTGTTTGTCGCCACAATCCCCGACGCGGCCAAAGCACGCGCGGTTTTCACCAACGCGCCGTACGGCAAGCTGTGGCATGACCCGGCGCTCAAACCGTTCGTGGAGAGATTATCAGGGAAATTCAAAAGCGACATGTTGGAACCGATGGAGCGGGCTTTTGGGATCAAATTCAGCGATTACCAGGATCTGGCCCAGGGACAAGTGACGCTGGCCGTGGTGGCGGACGAGAATCCGGAGAATACGAACAGTCATTTTGCGCGGATCATCCTGTTGGATGCCAAGGACAAATCCGATCAGTTAAAAAAGAACCTGGCAGAGGTGAAGAAAAAATGGACCGATTCCGGCAAGAAATCCAAAACAGCCAAAATCCGGGACGTGGAATTCACCACATTGATCTCCACTTCGGATGAGATGTCAAATACTTGGGCCAAGGTTTTCCCGGCCAGCACCAACCAGCCATCCGCGTCTGCGGATGACAAGGACGCGGAAAAAGGCCCGTCGCCGAACGTGCGGGTGGAGCTTACTTTTGGTCAGGCGGATTCGTTGTTGATCGTGGGGGATTCGCCGAGGGTGATTGAGAAGCTTTTGAGCCGACAGGCGGGCGGGTTGGTTCCGGCCCTGGAAGAGCAGTTGTATTTTCAGGCGGACTTTGCCGCGCGTTTGCATGGCGCGCCGGTTTACCTTTGGATCAATGCCAAGGCGTTGATGGATAATTTTCTGAAAGATTTACCCACGCCCGAACATAGCAAGGGAAGTTCGCTGAATCCGCTGACGATGAAGCCGGACAAGGCGCTGGCGGCCATGGGCCTGACGGCGCTGACGACCGCTTCGTTCGATTATCGCGACACACCGGATGGGATGATGTCGCAGCTTTACATCGGGGTGCCTGAATTTGCCCGGCGCGGTTTGGTCAAGGCACTGGCCGCCGCCGCTAAGGACGCGAATCCGCCGCCGTTTGTGCCGTCGGACGTGGTGAAGTTCAGCCGCTGGCGGCTGGATGTGGCGCAAGGCTGGACGACGATCGAAAAAATGCTGAACGAAATCAATCCGTCGGCGGCCGGCATTGTCAGCATGGTTCTTTCGCTGGCCGGGAAAGACAAGGATGACAAATATGATTTGAAAGCCGAACTGCTCGGCAGCCTGGGCGACGACATCCTCAGTTACGAAAAAAATCCCCGCAGCGATGCGCCGGACTCGACCAATTCCGCGCCGTCTATTTATCTCATCGGTTCACCCAACCCCGACAAGCTGGCGGCGGCGATCAAGGTCGGGCTGGATGCGGTGACGGGTCGCGCGGGCGGGGCCAAGGAACGGGAATTTCAAGGGCGAAAAATCACCACCATAAAATTTTCGGACAAGAGCAGCTTCAGTTTTGCCGCGAGCGGCGGTTATGTGGCGATGTCCAGCGATGACGGGATGCTGGAGGAATTTCTGCACAGCAGCGAAAACAAGCCGAAGGCGCTGGCCGATCTGCCGGGCTTGAACGAAGCCGCGCAGAAAATTGGCGGCATGAGCAAGGGGCTGTTTAGTTTCAGCAATGAAAGCGAGAACATGCGGCTGGCCCTGGACGAGTTGCGCCGGAACCCGTCCAGTCTGGCAGAAGTGATGCAATCGGCTGGATTGCTCGGAAAAATCAATTCACCGGATCAACTCAAGAAATTGACCGAGTGGATGGATGGATCGTTGTTGCCGCCGTTTGATTCCATCTCGAAATATTTCTACTTCTCGGTCTATACCGGGAGTTTTAATGCGGACGGGTTTCAGATGAATTTCTTCAGTCCGACGCCGCCGCAGTTGAAATAACTCCGGGAGAATTATTCCTGCGGATAGACCAGGATGCGATCATGCACTAGGATGATGAGATCGTTTTTATGATCACCGGTGACGTCGGCGACCACTGCCTCGCGCGGCTCGGCGGAATCGTTTCGGCGTGAGCGGAAGGTGCGTTCTTCGAAAACTGGCCAACGATTGGCCGGGACGAGTTTGTGCGGCGGCTCGAAGGTGACCAGATCAAGATAGCTTCGGGCCGTCTCCAGGAAAACCAGATCTTTGCGCCCGTCATTGTTGAGATCGCCGAGGACCACGTCGTTCAGGCGAGCATCCTTGATCGGCGTTTCGTAACCGTCGAGTTCGGTGAAATCCCAGACCTGTCCGCTCAGGGCCATGGTGCCGACGGCGTTGACCCCGATGAAAGCGAGACTGTTTATTTTACTGGACCCGAGCGCGATGCTGTCGAGTTCGGAAAAATCCGTCACGGGCAAAGGCAGATTGCGGACGACCTGCCAGACGCTTGATTTGTCGCGCTCGCACAAGGTGAGGACTTTGCGTTCCGCGTCGAAGAGAAAGAGGGAGGCGATGGCATTGGCGCCGTTGCGCACCGCAGCCGCGCCGACGATGCGCGAATTGCTGCCCGCACCGTTGATCTGTTCCTTCACATTGAAAGTCCAGGCGGATTTATTGGAATTAGTTTTGTCGGTTTCCGGTTTCAACACGACGGCCCGGAGAAAATTCTTTTGGGCGAGCAACAATTCCGGTTTACCATCGCCGTCCACGTCCGCGACGCTGAGCCAGGGTTGTTCGGAACTGCCGCCGGGCGGCAGCACGTCCTGTTCATCGAAATAGGATTTGCCGGAAACCTGCAACAACACCTTGATTTTTTCGTAGGGGATCAACACCACCAAGTCCGCCAGCCCGTCCTGGTCGGCGTCGTGCATCGTCATGGAACTGGGGTTGGATTTAAAATCTTCACTCAATTTTTGCGTGCGTGTTTTGCCGTCGGCCGTGCGCGTGATCAGCGAACGTTTGCCTTCCTGATCCACAATGACGGCGAGCGTGGGTTTGGCGCCTGGCTGCAACGGGCCAATGGCCATGGCCAATGGTTTGCCGGGAAATGGAAGAATGGTGGGGAAAGCGATGCGCCCGTTTTTGTCGAGCTTGGTGACGCCAACTTCATGCTCCTCGCTGCTCAACAGGAATATTTCGGGAGAACCATCCCCGTCCCAATCGCTGACCGCGACATCACTGACGCCGGTGAGCGTGGCGAAGGATTTTGCGGCGGAGAGGGAGCCGTCCGTCTTTTGCAAGTACAGCGTCAATTGTCCGCTGTCCGGTTCGGCCACCAACAAATCAGGCAGGCCATCGCCGTTGACATCGGCCCAAAGAATTCCACGATGTGCCTTGGTGGTTTTGTTCAACGGCAGAACCTGAAATTGTCCCTGCTTGAAAGCGCCGGACAGAGGTTCAGGTTCTTTGCGGGTGAAGGTTGAGACCTGGGCGCGCCCGGAATTTTGCGAAATGGTGACAACTTCGGTTTTATGGTCGCCATCCAAATCATCGGCCGCATAGGAACGGACTGCTGGGAGAGTGAAGTGGACTTCCGGGCCAAGCTGGCCTTCGGAATTTTGCAGACGGAAACGGAAAGGGTTGGTGTTTTCCCAATTCACCAGGAGCAAGTCATCCCGGCCATCGCCGTCAATGTCGAGGACTTGGACAGATTTGACTGAGCCGGAGAACGGAATTTTTTCCGGCTCTGCCAGGGTGTGATCCGCGTTTTGGGCCAGGAAATAAATATTATTTTCACCCAACAGAACCAGATCGGTGCGCTTGTCCCCATTCAAATCTCCAGCCACCAGCGCGTCGGCGACAAATTGGCCGTCATCAATGGCAAAGCGCTTGGGCGTGCTCCAGCCGTTGGTTCCCTGATTATATTGCACCACGAGTTCGCGCGGGTCGCCATAGTAGGCAAGATCGGGCCGGCCATCGCCGTTCAGATCGGTGACCAGCAGGGAGGTGATGCGTTTTTCCGAAGCGATGGAATCAATCCTAAACCGGGCGTCCGGCGGCAGATCGTTGATCTCTCTTTTTTCTTCATTCTTGTGGGCAACGTCGTTGGTTTTGCCGGTGCGATTATAGAGCAGATTGATTTTTGAACGGGAGTTGTTGACTACGATCAAATCGGTCAACCCGTCGCCGTCCAGATCGGCCGCGCGCAGAAGGCTGATTTGGGGATCAATGGGAAAAATTTCCGGGCCGGTGAAACCAAAACGATTGGTGGCGGAATCAGCGGCGTTGACGCCGAGGGCGAAGGCTGAACCGACGATTGCCAGAGTGAGTGTTTTCCTGAAATGGCACATGCAACAGCAAGGTGCCATTGGGTTGGGCTTCGCGCCAGCACTTTTGATTTTATGGAGACGAGCTGTCCCCACTCCGAACGGCCGCTACTTCTTTTCTTCGATCAGTTTTTCCAAGTCGCTGTCCTTGGGGTGACCCAGTTCCACCGCTTTTTTGTAATGCAACCGGGCCAGACCCATGGCGGGCGGATTTTCGGTGGCATAAACAATGGCGAGATTGTGGTGGGCATCGGCGTAATCAGGATCGGACATGAGCGCTTTGCGCAGGGCGGTTTCGGCGGCTTTGCGCTGGCCTTTTTGACTCAGGACGGTGCCGAGGGAATTTTGGGTGACGGAATTGGTCGGATTGATTTGGGCGGAACGGCTCAAGGCATCCAAAGCTTCATCCAGTTTGCCCTGACGCATGCGAAGATTGCCCATCAGATACAAACCGGCGGGATCATTCGGATCAAGGGCGATGACATCGCGCACTGTTTTTTCACATTCATCAATCTCGCCGTTGGCGAATTGGGCGTTGGCCAAGTGGGCCAGAACATAGACATTCCGATCATCCTGACGCAGGACTTCGCGATATTTGCTTTCCGCTTTTTCGTAATCGCGAGTCAGAAAGGCGCGCTGAGCATCGGCCATCAAGGCACCGGCCCCCGGTGGCAAATCTTTGCTGGAATGAACCGGCCGCGTCGATTTAGGTGCGACGGGCGGCGGTGAGGTGATGGTGATGGACGGCTTCTTGATCACGACCAGTTCTTCGGCGGTGTAAGGGACGGGATTGGCTTCGAGCGTGGCCAAACGTGCCTGCAATTGCGCAATCTTCAAGCTCGATTCATCCGGAATCTGCGCCGGTGGATTTTTAACGGCGGCGGGACGAGTTTTTTTTGCGGCGGCTAATTCGTCTTCGGTGGATTTGAGCTTGATGGCGAGCGCGTCACGTTCGGCGGCGGCGTTTTTGTATTTGGCCAAGTCCGTGCGCGCAGCGAGGACGCGTTCTTCGCCGCTGGCTTGGGTTGTGGCCAAGTCCTGGGTGACAGCGGCCAGCTTCTTTTTTAATTCATTGCGTTCAGCAGCGTCGCTGGCTTTGGTTTCGGACGCGTGGCTTTTCGATTTTTTTAAAGCGGCCAATTCCTGTTGAGTTTCTTCCAGTTTTTTCTCGGTGGCGGCTCTGTCCTTTTTCAGACCGGCCAGTTCGGCATCGTTTGATTTTGATGGTTCAACTGGACGCGCTTGCAAGGAGGAGAGTTCTTTGTTGGCGATGGCCAGTTTAAGATTGAGGGCGTCGCGCTCCTGGGCAAGGTCGTCGGCTTTTGCGGCCTTGGTTCGCAGGGCGGCCAGTTCTGCCGCACTAGTTTTGGAAGATTCCGTCTGACGGGCTTGTAAAATAGAAATTTCTTTGGAAGCGTCGGTTAGTTTATGTCGCAGGCCATCGTTTTCCTTCGCGAGATCATCGGCTTTGCCAGCCTTGGCCCGCAGGCCGGCCAAGTCGGATTCGGAAGCGCCCTTTTTCCCTTTTTCCGCTTTCTGGCGGGCGGCTTTTTCTTGTTCCAAGGAAACGTTCAATAGGTCCCGGTCCTTCTGCAACGCAGTGATTCTGGCTTCGGCTTTGGCCAATTCCTGCGGATCAACACTGGCGGGTTGGATGGACAGGGCTTCTTTCAGTTTTTTATCCAGGCTGGCGTTTTCGCCGGATAAAGTCTGAACCTGATTTTCCAAGTCCGTCACTTGTTGTTCCAATTGGGCATTGGAATAGACCCGCTTGATGACCGGGGGCGGCGCGGGAATGGCTTTGCTGATGGTGTTTAATTTTTCAGCGACGTAATCGAGGCGGAACTGAACGACATCTTTATTCCAACTGGGAAAACCGCCCTGCAAGGTTTTCAAACCGTTCAAAGCCTTTTGGTATTTGTCAGCGGCAGCGGGGATTTGCCCGGATTGATTGAGAGAGTCGGCTTGCTGAATCAGGGTATAAATATCGACAAACTGGTCATTTGGCCCGTCGGCGCGCGCGGGCGCGAGCGGCGACAGGCAGATCAGCAGCGCTAAAATCCATCTCATAGTCAGCGGATTGTAACGAAGGGACTGCGCGCTTGGCAAATCATTACTAAGGATGGATGTGATAAAAACACGAAATGCCCGCTCAGAAAATCGAACTTTAAATCTTGAACTTTCCGGCTGTCATGCTAATTTCCGCCAACTTTATTGGTTATGAGCACCTTTCTTAACCAGCATGTATTGGTGTTGAACCGCCTTTGGCAGGCGGTCAATATCTGCACGGCGCGTCGCGCTCTGACCCTTCTCTTCGAGGGCCATGCCCAGGTCGTCCTCGGTGATGACGAAGGCGCCTTCCAAACTTTCAACTTCAGCCAGTGGCGCGATATTTCCGAGCAAGCGCCTCATCCTGAAACCATTTCCACGGTGTCTTTCAAGATCCGGGTGCCGCGCGTTATTCTGCTGGTGATGTTTGACCGGCTGCCGAAGAAGGAAGTGAAATTCACCCGGCACAATATTTTCGAGCGCGACCGCAATACCTGCCAATATTGCGGGAATATTTTCGAGCGCAAAGATTTAAACCTGGATCATGTGGTTCCCCGTGACCGCGGCGGTCCGACGTCGTGGGAAAATATCGTTTGCTCGTGTATTCCCTGCAACACCCGCAAGGCCAACCGCACGCCACAAGAAGCCGGGTTGCATCTGGTGCGAAAACCGAAGCGGCCCAAATGGCGTCCTTTTGTCCAAGTCAACCTCGGCCTGCATCATCACGACAGTTGGAAGCATTTCCTCGATCTCGCTTATTGGAACGTGGAATTGGGCGAAGATGTGGTTTAGCGCCGTTTAATTCTTCGAAGAAGCGGTCTTGGCGGATTCGATCATTTCCCAGAATTTTGGATTTTCCTGCAAGGCTTCGTCTTCTCCCGTGGGCAGGCTGGAACGGAACAGGAAATCTTTCAGCGTATTTTTGCTCAGGATGCGGTGGACCACCACGCCGAGTTCGTGGCGTTCAAAATAAACCCGGTAATCGCCGATGCGAAAACGGTGCAGGGTTTTCCCAGCACGCTCCATTTTTCCAAAGTGTTGGAGATCGCTTTTCAAAACCTCCTGCGGCAGGCCGCGAAATTCACCCAAAATATGAAGTTGCAACTCGCGCGGCATCTTGGCCAGCTCGGCCGCGCTGGTCGGATTGAAGATGATTTGAAACTGAAGCATGAGGAAAGGTTAAAGGCTTCCGCCTTCGCTGGCAAGGCTTCGGCGGCAAGAAAGGCTAAAATTACGGTTCGTGGTAAGCTTGACTGGATTGGTAAAGCTTGAGCAGTTCGGAGTTTTTGGCGGCTAAATCATTATTCCCTTGTGATAATGCGGTATCGCGGGCTTTTTCGGCGGCGGCGATGGCTTCGGGAAAACGCCCCGCTTCAGCGTAGGCTGCGGCCAGGGTGCCGATCATGGTGGGGATTTTGAAATCGGTCAGGGCGCAGGCGAGCGAGGCCAGCTTGACGGCTTCAGCGCCGTCCCGATTTTCCGCGCGAGGGTCGGAGGCCAGGAGCCACGCCAAGTCATTGAGGGGTTCGGGGTATTCGGGGCGCAGCCGGATGGCTTCGCGGTAGTGGGCCTTCGCCTCAAGCTTGTTTTGTTTTGAAGAGAAAATCAGCGCCAACGCATAATGGGCCTCCGGCAGATTCGGGTCGAGCCGAAGAGCTTCGCTCAGACGCGCGGCGGCTTCGTCGTAATTTCGTTGGAGCATCAGAATTTTCCCCAGCAAACTTTGCGCCCAGACAAAACGCGGAGCCAGTCGCACCGCTTCTTCCAGTTCGGCGCGAGCCTGCGTGATTTGATTAAAGTTACGCAGATAGGCACCGTAATTGGCATGAGCCACATCGTTGTCTTTGGTGACGGCGAGACTGTGCAAATACAAACTGCCGCTATTTTGCCAGACCAGAAGCTGGCGACCGGTCACCAGAGAAAAATATGTCAATATAACAACTGAAATGCCGGCGATGAGCGGTTTGCCTCTCGGCCATGAGCCGGCCAGATCGGAAACCGCCCAGCACAAAATAATAAATAATCCGACGGAAGGAATATAAGCGTAACGATCGGCCATTGCTTGTTGCCCGACCTGCACCAACCCGATGACTGGGACCAGGGTGCCCAAAAACCAAAGCCAGCCCACCAGCCAATACGGCTTCTTTTTTGCCTGCCAAACAGCGACAGCGGAAAACGCGATAAGGAAAGCGGCGGCGGTCACGATTTCCCATGAGGCCCAACCGTTATGGGGCGGATAAATGACGGACAAATTTTCCGGCCAGACCAATTTTTCAAAATAATTAAAATAGGACACAAGAGCGTTTATGATCCGATACTTAATCGGAGCAGCTTCCAACGAAAGCAACGCGCCGCCCCGCCGTTGCGCGATGATGGTGATCACGCAGGAAGCCACGGCGAGGGTCAAGAACGGGGTCTTTTCCAATAATAAGCGAGGGAGTGAGAGTGGAGAAGGAGCAGAGCCGCGTTTTGTTTCACTCTCCACTCTCACCCCTGCTCTTCCCAACGGCCAAAAATCCAGCAACAACAAGATGAAGGGCAGCGTGACCAGCATCGGTTTGGCCATCAGACCCAGAGCGAAGAAAAGCAGGGCGATCCAGTAGGAACGGAGCGTTTTTTTTCTGACCCATTTTGTGTAGGCCAGCAGCGTCAGCAGGAAAAAGAAAGCGCTCAGCACATCTTTTCGTTCGGAGATCCAGGCGACTGATTCGACATGCATCGGGTGGCAGGCAAACAGCGCCGCGACCATGGCGCTGCGCCAAACCGCTCCGGTCAGCCGATGGAAAAGAAGAAAGAGCAACGCGGTGTTCAGCGAATGCAGGATGGCATTGATGGCATGATGACCAGCGGGCCTGAGGCCGAAGACCTGGCAGTCAAGCATGTGCGCTATCCAGGTCAACGGATGCCAGTTGCTGCCGTAACCGGCTTGAAAACTCCAGGCGAGATTCGCCCCGGTCAGGCCGGTGAAAACATGGGGATTATTGGTGACGTAAACCGGGTCGTCATAGTTGACAAAGCCGCAAAGGAGCGCGGGCGCGTAAAGAAAGGCCGTGGCCAGGAACAGCCCAAAACCAATCCAATAAATTCGTTTCGAGTTCACGTTCGCGACGGTTTACGGTTCGTGGTAAGGCCGGTTCGCCCGATAGAGCAGCAACATCTCCGAATTTTTTTCGGCGAGATTTTTTTCACCATGATCCAGCGCCAATTGGCGCGCTTTTTCGGCAGAAGCGATGGCTTCAGGGAAACGTCCGGCTTCGGCATAAGCCGCTGCCAGGGTGCCAATCATCATGGTTTGCTGGTTGTGCGTCAGGGCGCAGGCCTGCTCCGCCATTTTTACGGCTTCGCCGCCATTGCGATTATTGGGGTCGGCATCAGCCGCCAAGAGCCAGGCCAGATTGTTCAGGGCTTCGGGGAAATTCGGTTCCAGTTGAAGGGCTTCGCGGTAGTGGCTGGCGGCTTCTTTTATTTTCTTTTGTGCTGAGAGGGCTAGGGCCAATTGATAGTGGGCCTCGGGATATTGGGAGACGAGTTGCAAAGCGGCTCTGAGTTCGGCTTCGGCTTCGGGCAGTTTCCCCAGCATCATCAACGCCCGGCCGAGGACGCAATGCAGGTTGGGCGCGTTTGGGGAGATTTTTAGACCGAGTTCCAATTGTTCCACTGCTGCGGCCGGTGAATTGCGGGCCAAAAATATTTCCCCCAGCAGCCGATTGGCATCGGTCAAACCGGGATAAAGCTCCGCCGCGCGGCGCAGATGTTTTTCCGCTTCGTCCAGTTTGTTTTGGAGGAAGAGGATTTGGCCGAGATGGAGATGGCCCAGCGAATAATCCGGCGAAATCCGGAGTGAGGCTTCAGCTTCCGTTTGTGCCTTTTGCAATTGATGGTGATCGCTGAGATAAAGGGCGTAAACGGCGTGGGCCACGTGATTTTCCGGCATGACTTCAATGACATGGGCGAACAATGTTCCGCTGTCTTTCCAGTAACTCAATTGTGTTGGGGTCAGCACGAGACAAACGCACAGCGCGGCCACGGTCCCGCCAGTGGCGATGATCTGGTTGCGCTTGCTTTCCTCCGCCCAGGCAAAAACTTCCCAGCAAACGATGATGAGCAATCCGATCAATGGAATGTAAGAATACCGATCAGCTACCGTTTGTTCGCCCACTTGAATGATACCGATCACCGGGACGAGCGTCCCAAGAAACCAGAACCACCCCACCAGCCAATACGGTTTGGTCCGCCGCCAGCGCACAGCCAGCGTGGTAATGATGATCAATCCAACGATGGGTACCAGGGCGGACACCAGGGTCAAAATGTGCGCGTAAGGATAGAAAACGGCGAGATGAACCGGGTAAATTGTTTTTTCGATATATTGCCAATAAGCCAATGGCACGTGAAGAAGGCGCGTGGTCAGTGGCATGGTTTCGAGGGAGAGAACTGCGCCACCCTGTTTTTGCGCTTTGAGCGTTATAAAGCAGGAGATCGCCGCCAAAATGAAGAAGGGAAATTTTTCCAACAGCAGGGAGAGTGAACGTGAGAGTGGAGAGGGGGCAGAGCCGCGTCCTGTTATTTCACTCTCCACTCTCACTCTCCCCAACGGCCAATAGTCCAGCAGCAGCAAGACGAAAGGCAGGGTGACCAACATCGGTTTTGACATCAGTCCGAGAGCAAACAAAAAGAGCGCGAGCAGATAATAACGTGAAGACAGAGAATGGAGGATGGAAGATGGCGGGGCTTCTCCAACTTTAAACTTTGAACCTTGAACTTTGGACTGAACATACGCCGCGTAAGCCAACAGAGTGAGCAGAAAAAACAAAGTGCTCAGAACATCTTTTCGCTCGGAAACCCAGGCAACCGACTCCACATGCAAAGGGTGCCAGGCAAAAAGCGCGGCGGCGACCGCACTGGGCCAAAAAGCTTTGGTCAGACGCTGGAGCAGCAGAAAGAGCAAAGTGGAATTTGCAATATGGAGCAGCGCGCTGGTGGCGTGATGGCCGCCCGGACGCAGACCAAAGAGCTGACAGTCAGTCATATGCGATACCCACGTGAGGGGATGCCAGTTGCAGGAATAAAAGGCGGTGAAGCACCATTTTAAACCGGCCCAACTGAATCCGTTGAAGATATGGAAATTATCCCGGACATATTCCGAATCATCAAAGAGCACGAAGTCATGGGTCGCGACGGGCCAAAAAAGCAGCCCTGTGATTGCGGCTAAAACCAAACAGGCCAAGGCGGTTCGCTTGGAATTCGTAGTTTGCGGTCCGAAAATCACGGTTCGTGGTAAGGTTTTTTTGAACGGAAAAAATTCAGCATTTCAGAGATCTTCCCGGCGGCTTCTTTTTTCTTGAGGCTCAACGCCAGATCCCGCGCCCGGTCACCGGTGGCCACGGCCTCGGAAAACAGCCCTGCTTCGGCTTGGGCGGCAGACAAAGTTCCAATCATCTGCGGGTCTTTATTTTTGGTCAGTTCACAAGCGCGTTTGGCCAACCGGACTGCTTCGGGGCCGTTGCGCCATTCGGCTTGCGGACAGGTGGCCTGAAGCCAGGCCAGATTATTGAGCGCATCCAGGAACCCGGGTTGGAGCTTGAGCGCGGTGTGATATTGATCAATGGCTTGGGGCCATCTTAGTTGCAATGTTTCTATCTGGCCCAACTGAAAATAGCCCTCGTAATCACCCGGGTCCTGGCGCAGTTGCTCCACAAATTGTTGGCGCGCCTCCTCCAGTTTGCCTTGCTGGGCCAGGGCTTTTCCCAGTTGAAAATGAATTTCCGGGGTGTCAAACCCCTGCTGCAGGGCCAAAGTAAATTGCTCGATGGCTTTGGCCGGAAGATTTTTGGCCAGCAATACTTTGCCCAAATCGGCATGAGCGGTGAACAAGGCTGGCAGGCGTTCAATGGCCTTGGTCAATTGTTCCTGGGCCGCGTCCAATTTGCCTTCGGCCAGGAAAATAACGCCGAGAAAATCACGGGCCGGGGCGTAATCCGGCGCGATCACCAACGCCGCCTCGCATTGAGCCTGAGCCTCAGCCAGTTGATTATTCTGGTACAGCCAGGCCCCATAAGCCGCTCGGGCAGTGTAATTATTTTCCGTCACCGCAATCGTATGGGCAAAGAGCGTCCCGCCGTTTTTCCAATACGAAACCTGCCGGTTGGTGAGAAGCAAACAGGCGGCCAGCGCGGTCACCGAAACGGCGATTACACCCGTTTTCGCGCCGGGCTGCTCGCGGACATAATCGCATAACTCCCAAGTGATCAATATAAACAGGCCGATCAATGGCAAATAGGTGTAAC
>CAIYOY010000043.1 GCA_903927905.1 uncultured Verrucomicrobiales bacterium
CCCGCTGCTCGTTTTACCTCGCCAATGGAACACCAACCCAGAGGAAACTTTGGTAACATCTGCCGTGAGGCAACGTGGGGAATTATAGTTGTCGCTGATGAGGAAATATAATTGTCGTTGACGGTAAACCACTCCTTGCAACCGTTCTCCGAATATATCGCCCCGCAGATGGTAGGCCCAACGTGGGCCGAATAATATTTTTAGATGATCAAGATTTGAAGCTCCATTCCGTTTTGCATAGGCCGCGAGTTTATGTCGCCAAAGCCAGGCGTTTTCTGTGTGCCAAGCGAACCGGGAACTCGCCGTCCTGGTGCCGGGCTTGTACCCGATGAATCGGACAACACGCGCCCCTTTGTCCTGGCTGTTCCGTTGCTCGACATGCTTGGAAATATATTTCCCAACATATCGGGCAAGACCTTCCGCGTTTGACTTTACCGGCATCAATTCATGACGGCCAAACCGATATTTAGGGCAGGTAATGCGCCAGAAAGCCCACTCAGCACGAAGTGCAGCATTTGCGCTCTGATAATCCTTGCGCTTGAATGCCGCGAAATCGGCACCGGTTCTGATGTCGTTTGCCAGGACAACCACCAGGTGAAAATGAATGCGGCCTGACTTGTGCCGCTCCCAAACTCCGATTGCCCGCTCATATCGTTGCACGATCACATGACAACGAAGCGACCGAAAACGCTTTTGTGCCTCACGAAGGTCAGTCACATGGTCTTTAAATGTCAGGGTAAAAAAACCAAGTCGGTTAATGCCGAAAGTTTTGGCCAGAGCTTGAATTTCCGTAGCGACCACGAAAGCCGTGCGCTTGTGGCCACCCGTAAGCTGGTTGGTCGTATCAACATCACCTGTGGTGCAGTTGTTACTAGATAGACAAGGAAGGCCGACGGCGGGCGGCGCTACGCGCCGCTCCGCCGACGGCCTATCCGTGTTGGGTATCAAACGAACCTCCACCGCAGAACCGACGAGCTGGAGGCTCGCAGCATCGGTTCTGCTAGTTTTAGCTCGCTTCCAAACGTTGACTGACCGGCGGCGGAGCTCACGTCAGGATTTTCCTTTGACCGATTCCACAATGGCCAGGACAGCAACTTTTAACGAGGGAGGGAGATCAGGCCAGGCATTGATGACCCGACAAAGTTCTAAGCCTGGCTTTTGTGAGGCTATTTGTGATGGCAACCCTGTTTCAGGCCCGTCTTTATTGAATTTGTGGTAGGTTCGAGCCCCGCCACTCCCGCCATTTTCTATTCCATGCCCCGTTGTGACAGGTAGTGTCAAAACGTGACTTTCCCCAATGTTTACAAGGGTTTTATCCACTTCCGCCCCGCCACTCGTTGTGCCAGCCGATGACACCGAATGACCGCTTGCGCCTAAAATTTGTGAGGCTACCTTACGCCTCCTTACGGGTCACCTTACGGGTCCAACCTCAATAAAACCCAATGTTTACAGGGTACCTTACGACCTGACGGCTATTTTCACCCCTAAGCATGTATTAGCCTCGATGCCCGGCTTCATCGGATATTTTATTAAGATTCTGCTTTCGTTAATAAGGAGTAAATCAAAGTCGAAAAGAAAGCGGGGTTGGCCCATTCACAATTCGACATGACGACCATGCCGTGGTTTTGAGCCGGATAAAGGACCAGTCGAGTGCGGACTTTTTCCTGGCCACCGGTGTGATAGGGCTTCAGACCTTGGCCTTGTTTGCCCAACTGCAATTGGAAGCCGAGACCGTAGGGCGTGGTCATGCCGCCATAGACGATGGCGGAGGGTTGGCCGTCGCGGGTGGTTTGTTGGGTCCACATTTGCTTTTGAGTGTCAGGGCGGATCAATTTTCCTTGGAGCAATCCTTGGGCAAATCCGGCAAGGTCGCCAATGGTGGAAATATAGTTGCCTGCACCCCATTTCCAGCTTTGGTCGGTGTCGGTGGAACGGATGATTTCGCCGGGAACGAGCCGGTAGCCGATGGCGCGGTGGGGAATGTTTTCCCATTGGTAATCGGGTTGGAGGGTGGCGAGGCCCAACGGCTTGGCGATGCGTTCGGTGATTTGGTCGGGGAATTTTTTGCCGCCAGCGCGCTGGATCACGGCGCTCAGGAGCATGTAGCCGTAGGATGAGTAGGCGCATTTTTCGCCGGGCTGAAAGAGGAGCGGTGCTTCGTGGAAAATTTCCAGAGCCGTGATGGGATCGGCGAAGGGATGGGGCGTGTCGTATAATTTTGCAGGCAAAGCGCAACTGTAATGGTTGATGCCGCTTTGGTGGCAGAGCAATTGGCGCGTAGTGATGACGTCTCCTTTGTCGGGAAATTCGGGGACGTATTGGCGGATGTCGGCGTCGAGGTCGAGGGTCCCCTGCTCTGCCAGTTGCATCGCGGCGATGGCGGTGAGCGGTTTGGTGATAGAAGCCCAGCGAAACATGGTTTCGGCGGTGACTGGGATTTGGTTTTCGCGGTCGGCGTGGCCGTAGGTTTTTAGGAGAGCGATTTTGTTGTCGAGAAGGAGGCTGAAAGCGAGACCGATGATTTTTCGCTTTTCCATTTCTGACACCACGGAGGTGTCTATTTTGGCAATTTTTTCCTCGGTTAAAGTCATGGTCATGGAAGTTGGTGTCCAGCCTGCACGTTGCCCGGACAGCCTAAAGGCTGGACACCAACTGGACGACATCAAAAATGATTCGGCTCGCGTTTGAGCAATTTGCCGCGGCCGTTTTCGCCAACAAATTTGCCGTCGCGGGCGGAGATTTTTCCGCGCACGGTGACGACGCTGGGCCGGCCTTGGATTTCCATGCCTTCAAAGGAGTTGTAATCGAGGTTCATGGCGTGGGTTTTGGCGGAGATTTTGCCACGGTAATTGGGATCGTAAACGACGAGGTCGGCGTCGGCTCCGAGTTGGATGGTGCCTTTGCGCGGGTGGAGGCCGAAGATTTTGGCAGCCTGGGTGCTGGCGGTGTTGACGAATTGGTGGAGGTCTATGCGACCGGTCTTGACGCCGTGGGTGTAGTAAAGGTTGATGCGGTCTTCGAGGGACGGGATGCCGTTTGGGATTTTGGTGAAGTCACCGCGACCCATTTGTTTTTGGGTGGAGAAATCGAACGGCGCATGATCAGTGGCTAGGGTGGACGCGAAACCTTTTTGCAACGCGTTCCACAAAATCTCCTGATTGTGCTTCTCGCGTAATGGCGGGGACATGACGAATTTCGCGCCTTCGAAGTTTGGCTTCTCCGCATCGGTTTTGTCGCAGAGCAGATATTGGATCAAGGTTTCGACCCAGACTTGGACGCCACGAGCGGAGGCGTGCATGGCTTCCTGCAAAGCCTCGCCGCAACTGAGATGAACGATGTACACATGCGCGTCGAGGGTTTCGGCGAAGGTCACCAGATGGTGAACACCTTCGGCCTCGACGCGCGGCGGGCGGCTGACGTAATGATATTCTGGACCGGTCTTGCCTTCGGCGAGAAGTTGCTTTTGGAGTTCGAGAATGAGATCGGCGTTTTCGCAATGGGCCGTGGTGATGACGCCGAGTGATTTGGCCAATTTTAAGGTGTGATAAAGCTCTTCGTCAGTGACGCCGAACGCGCCTTTGTAAGCAAGAAACACTTTAAAACTGGCGATGCCGCGTTTGACGATTTCGCGAAAATCTTTTTCCGCTTCAGCGTCGTAGCGGGTGACGCCCATGTGAAAGGTGAAATCGCAGGCGCTATTCCCTTGGGCTTTGCCGAGCCAGAGTTCAAAGGCTTCGAGCGGTTTGTCGCCTCGCGCCGGGCAGATCATTTCAATGAACGTCGTCGTCCCACCGACGAGCGCAGCTTTACTGGCGGTTTCGTGCGTGTCCTTAGCGTAAGTGCCCATAAAGGGTAAATAAATGTGGACGTGCGGATCAATGAACCCGGGGAAAATGTATTTGCCGGTTGCGTCCACGACCTCCGCGCCGGCCGGGGCGGAGATGTTTTCATCAATGCGCGTGATGGTTTCGTTTTCGCAGAAGATGTCCGCGATGTAGCGTTCGCTGGCCGTGACGATTTCGCCGTTTTTGATTAAGAGAGGCATATGGTAAAAGTTATTTTGATATTTGTTCCATGGGATTTTTTGCGGTAATTCCCAAATCTTTAAAGTGCTGCGTGTCCGTGGTTAACACTTCCAGTCCTTCCAATTCAGCCACGGCACCATGAAGACCGTCTCCCAATGGCACAGTCCGACCGCTGGCCCGCGCATGAACCAGCAACGCGGCAGCATGTTCACAGACATTTCGATTCAGCGGGAGCGAGGGAAGTTTGCTCACAAATGAAACCCAGAATTCATTAAAGCGTTTTCGTTTGCTTTCATCTTTGAGCGGTTCACCGGCGAGAAACTCCGTCACGCCAGCATCGCAAATATAGATTTCTTCCACCTCGCTGCTTTCGATCCATTGTCCAAGATCAAAATTGCGTCGCTCGGCTTCAACCAGCACGCTGGTGTCAATCAGGTACCGCATTCGGCTTTTTTGATTTCTGCGATGTTTCGGGCCACGGTTTCAGCGGTCGCCTGGCCCATCTTGCTGCGGGCTTTCCAGAGCCGGGCAAATTCCGCCCCGGAGATGGAATGGGGATGGGGCCGGATTTCAGCGACGGTGATCCCGCGCTGAGTCAGAAAAACGGATTGGTGTTTCTGCGTCACCGCATTGAGGACCTCACTGGTCGCGACATCTTTCAGTGTTGCCTGCATGGTTGAAAACTACCCGATTGATTCGGCTTTGGCAAGTTTCCAAACTTCGCCTCTGTCTCAGCAGCCTCAGATTGTTAGAAGTCGCGTTGGCCAAGACTGCAATTTGAATTAAACCATCACTGCATGTGCTTTGGGAAATTTGCCGGCCACCACTGAGCCGACTTGAATATCTTCGTCCAGTTCCTCCCAACGGAGTGCTCGTCCGCCGACGGCCAATTTTACTTTCGCCAACAAACTGTCCGATGCATCGGCCAACAAGGGAAATTTCTCGGCCGAAAAATGAAAAACACGACCATCGCTCAGATCGAGATAGATTTCCCGATCGCGAACAGAGCAGCGTTTGGCAATCACTTCATTCTGTTTCATCCCCTATTTTTCCTTATGCCAAATATCACCCTCGCCGTAATTGAACCAACGGGTAGTGGTGACTTTTTGTTGCGTAAAGAATTGGACGCCTTCCTTGCCCTGCATGTGGAGGTCGCCGAAGAAGGATTCGTCCCAGCCGTTGAAGGGGAACCATGGGACGGATGCGGGCACGCCGATGTTGATGCCAACCATGCCGGCTTTGATGCGGTGTTTGAATTCGCGGGCGGCTTTGCCGGAACGGGTGAAGATGGACGCACCGTTGCCGTAGGGGGATTTGTTGGCCATTTCGATGGCGGCATCAAGTTGGTCGAAGCGCATCATGTTCAGGACGGGGCCGAAGATTTCTTCCTTGGCAATGGTCATGGTTGAATCCACTTGATCAATCACGGTGGCACCGACGAAGAAACCGTTAGGCTCATCAGCGTGTTTGGCGCCGCGGCCATCCACGGAAATTTTCGCGCCTTCATTGGCACCGGCGGCGATGAGTTGTTCGACGCGTTCGCGATGCTGTTTGGAAATGACCGGGCCCATGTTGGGTTGGAGTTCGCGGTCGGTGGGGCCGACTTTGATGGCGCGGGTGGCTTCGAGGAGCGCGGGGATGACGGTTTTGGAAGCATCGCCGATGACGACGGCGGTGGAGCCCGCCATGCACCGTTCGCCTGCGCAACCGAAGGCGGCTTCGATCAGGCCGCGACTGGAGTTTTCCACATCGGCATCGGGCATGAGAAAGACATAATTTTTTGCGCCGCCGTTGGATTGGACGCGTTTGCCGTGTTTGGTGCCGACTTCAAAAACGTGCCGGGCAATGGGCGTGGACCCGACGAAGGAAATGGCTCTGACCTTCGGGTGCGTCAACAATGCGTCAACCACTTCGCGTCCGCCGTGAACGATGTTCAATACACCTTTGGGCAGACCGGCTTTTTCGAGCAGGCCAACGATTTTGATAGCGGTGAGCGGGACTTTTTCGCTGGGCTTCAGGACGAAAGTGTTGCCACAGGCCAAAGCCACGGGATACATCCACAGCGGAACCATTGCCGGGAAGTTAAATGGTGTAATTCCTACACATACTCCCAGCGGCTGGCGAATCGTATCGCAATCAATTCCTTTGGCCACGTTCTCAAGGCTTTCGCCCATGAGCAAGGATGGAATACCGCAGGCGAATTCGATCATTTCCATGCCGCGTTTCACATCGCCGCGCGATTCCACCAGCGTCTTGCCATGTTCACGCGTATTGCAACGGACGATGTCTTCAAAGTTTTCTTCCACGAGGGCACGGAAGCGGAAGAGAATACGGGCGCGATCAATCGGCGGAGTTTCCCACCAACCGGGAAAAGCATCGTGGGCGGCTTGAACCGCTTCATCCACGTGTTTAGCTGTGCCAAGCGGAGTCTCGGCGATAACCGCGCCGGTGGAAGGATTATAAACGGGATTGACGCCATTGCCAGAGATGGTGCGCCATTCGCCGCCGATGAAGGCGGGACAGGGGGATAATGCGGTTTTCATAGTATTAAGGGTAAAAATTAAGCTCCAAATTCCAACATCCAAGCTCCAGAGAATCTCCAAGAACCAAACTTCAAAGTCGGAGCGTCCGGGCGGGAGGGAATCGGTCTGGCAATCATTGCGGTTATCCTTTGCGGAAGATGCTGGCAAAAATTAGATGAAGTTCTTTTGCTTCGCGATAAAGTTTTCTTGCTTCATCAGCCAGACTTGGTTCTGCGGCGGCGACCATGCGAAGAAAAAACTTTGTTTCCTTGGCTTCCTTGACGCAACGCCCGATGGTGTTGCGAAAATCCTTTTTTGAAACGCCTTCGTTGGCCTCACAATAATTTGCCCCAATACTTGTGCCACAGCCCACCAGTTGACCGACCAAACGGCTGTTGGCCTGATTCATCGGCAGTTTCTTGCAGAACCGTATAATATCTTCTCCGAAACAGGCCGTGCGTTCTTCTAAATCGAACGGATGCCCTTGCGGAGTATTTATTGGCACTTCATCATGCAATATCCACGCGCCATTTGAAGGAACAGGATACTGCAAATTATCCAAGGCGCGTATTGAAGCTTGAGGCTTGGAGATTCTCTGGAGCTTGGATGTTGGTGCTTGGAGCTTCATCCTCTGGACAACGCGTCTGATTGTTTGACAAACTCGTCGCCGCTCCATTCGCCGTCGGCGAGGACGACTTTTTTGGTGGTGGCGGCGGCAGCGGCGGCTTTTTGTGCAGCTTTGCGTTCGCCCTGACGTTTGACAAGGTCCATGTGGGTGGTGAAATACGGCAGGCTCTTGCCTTTGAAATCGGCGAGGGTCTCAAACTTGTGCTTCTCCATGAAAGCGAGCAGTTCATCGCACATCGGTTTGACACATTCGTAACCGAACTTCATGACGCCGGTGCAGACTTGAACGGTGTCCGCGCCGAGCAAGATGAATTGCGCGGCGTCGTTGCCGGTTTCCACGCCGCCGATGCCGGAGAGGGAACGTCCGGGGAATTCTTTTTCGATGAGTTTGGAAATTTCCATAACCATGCGGAGCGCGATGGGACGGACGGCTTTGGAGGAATAACCGCCGGGAGTGGTGTAACCTTCCACGCTTGGTTCGGGACGGAGCGTATCAAGATTCACGCCGATGACGCTGCGAATGGTATTGATCGCGGCAAGACCGGTCGCGCCGCCTTTTAAAGCCGCGCGGCTCGGGTCTTCAATGTGCGTGATGTTCGGCGTCATCTTGGCCCAGACCGGTTTCTTGGCCGCGCTCATGACCCAGCCGACGACTTCTTCGAGGATGTCCGGGGCCTGGCCCATGGCCGCGCCCATCTTGCGTTCGGGCAAACCGTGCGGGCAGGAGAAATTCAATTCAAACGCATCCACGCCGGCGTCCTGGCAGCGTTGCGTGATTTCGATCCAGGCGTCCTTATTATATTCTTCCATGATGGAAGCAATGAGCACGCCGTCAGGGTGCATGTCTTTGCACTTCTTAAATTCCTCGATCCAAATCTTGAACGGGCGATCACTGATCAACTCGATATTTTCCCAACCGACAACTTCCTTGCCATCCGCGCCCATGAGCTTGCCGTAGCGCGGCGTGACGTTGACGACCTTCGAGGCATCAAGGCTGACCGTCTTGGCGATGACCGCGCCCCAGCCCTCTTTAAAGGCCTTGCTGATGACATTAAGGTTCGTTCCGGGCGGGCCGGAGCCGATGATGAATGGATTCGGAAGTTTAAGACCGTCAACAGTGGTAGCGAGTGTGGGCATAAGCTTTAGCCTTTATTGTTTTATTGTTTGTCGGCGGAGTATAAGCAGGGCAGGCGCGTGATGCTAGAATTAAAATTGGCCTGTGATTTCAATAATTCAGTTTTACAGAGGCTGATTTAAGAGATACACTTTTGCCATGAAAAACACGTTCGACCAGATTGAGGCACAGGCCTTAACCCTTGGAGCAAACGAGCGAGCCGAACTGGCGGAGCGGTTGGTAGAAAGCCTGGCCGTCCCACAAAATCCCGCCGCCCAGGCAGCTTGGCTGCAACTGGCCAAAAAACGGCGCGATGAAATTCGTTCTGGCGCAGTGGTGGGAATTCCGGGGGAAGAAGGTTCGGCCATGGTTCGAAAACTGGTTGGCCGATGAGATTTGTCTATCACCCTGACGCGCTGGCTGAATACACCGATGGGGCTCTTTATTTCGACGAGCGGGTTCCGGGGCTGGGGGCCGATTTCACCATTGAGATGGACAATGCGATTGCGGTGATTTTGGAAGCACCTGATCGGTGGCGTGTTTTGGAAGAAGATGTCAGGCGTTATTTGGTTCACCGTTTTCCCTACGGAATTCTTTACACGATTGAAGATGGCTACGTGTTAATTGTAGCAATGATGCATTTGAGTCGCGAACCGGGTTATTGGCGGCATCGGATTTCACGACAACCAGGAGCGGAGTAGAACTATGGAAGCTGAAAAGAGCAGTGATTTGGAGAATGCTTGGGATGAAGAAATTCGGGAAAGGATTAGAAAATACAATGCAGGCCTGACCAAGGGCATTCCCGGCCCTGAAGTTTTTGAGGAATTGGATGAATTATTAAGGCGAAACACTAAATAATAACGAACTCATGATTTTTCAAAGGAAAAGTTATTTTCGGATTTTACAGTTTGTAACCCTTGGGATGCCATTGCTACTTTTCTTCGTTCTTGGCCGGGGCATTACTCAGGCATGCTTGATGCTTGGCCTGTGGGGATGCCTTTTTCTTGCCTCATGTTTTCAATGGCGCTCAAATCGGCGTCTGGCATTAGGCGGTTTTGTGGTATGCTTTTACACATTATGCTTATTGATTGCATTGCCCAGTTTTCTTTCCCCAAGGCACACACTATTGCAATCTAAGGAGGCCCATATAAAAGAATTAAACAATGCCGTCATGATGGGCGGCGGAGAATCCAATTTGTTGAGTGAATCACAAATCCTGTTTAAGCGATTGTCAACAAATGAAATGTCTTATCCGGGAATTAGAGCAAACGATCTTTATAACCCACCTTACTTCAAAGGCCTTTCCATCATCACAAATCTTGGCGATGTGTTTTATTATGACCATTACCATGGCTATCTCCGCATCCGTCGACATAATAGCCACGCTGACACCTATTTCTTTTATCTTTTAAATCCCCAGCAAAATCAGCCGGCAAACTTTGAAAAAGTTATTGGCAATCTTGGCTTTATGGAAGTCAATTACTGACAATTCATTTTCATTTATTAAAATCAATTATGTCTTTTCTCGATCCCAAACGAACCGTCGCCGAACTCAAAGACCTGCGCCAATTGACTGGCGATGAGAACGGCGCACAACGTGTTGCTTTCACCAAAAAATGGGTGGAGACGCGGGTTTGGCTGCGGAAGAAATTGGAGGCGTTGCCGGTGGAGGTGCATACGGATGAGGCGGAAAATCTTTGGGCGACTTTGCGCGGGGAATCGGAGGCGGCGCTGCTCATTGGCGGGCACATGGATTCGGTGCCCAATGGCGGATGGCTCGATGGATGCCTCAATGTCATGGCGGGTTTGGAGATTCTTCGGCGCATCAATGATCAGTACAAAGGCAAGCCGCCGGTGACGGTGCGGTTGGTGGATTGGGCGGATGAGGAAGGGGCGCGGTTTGGCAAAAGTCTTTTCGGTTCTTCGGCTTGTTCCGGGACGCTCAATATGGATGAGGCGCGCGGGTTGAAGGACAGGGACGGGATCACTCTGCCTGATGCGTTGAAAAATGTGGGCGTGGATTTTGAGAAGGTGAAGGAGTGCGGGAAGGAATTGAAGAATGCGAAGGCTTATCTGGAATTGCACATCGAACAAGGGCCGGTGCTATTGGATTTGGATTTGCCGCTGGGGCCGGTGCTGGGGACTTTCGGCGTCGAGCGTCATGCCATCACCTTTCACGGACAAGCCGCCCATTCCGGCAGTACCCCGATGAATCGGCGCAAGGACGCATTTCTCGCCGCAGCCAAAATGAGTCCGGAGATTTATAAAATCACCGATCGCAATGGCGGGGTTTGCACGATTGGTTCCTGCACGACGAAACCCGGAATTGTGACGAGTGTGGTCGAGGAATGTCGGATTACGCTAGATCAACGACATCTGGATGCGAAGGCTTTGGCGCAAATGTTAAAGGAAGCGAAAGAAGCCTCGGAAAAATTTGCCAAGGAAGGAAACGTGAAGGTTTCCTGGGATCGATTATGGCAGATTGAGCCGGTTTTATTTAATCCGCAGTTGATTGATTTTTGCACCGAAGCCATTGCTGAAACGGGCGCGAAACCACATCGCCTCCCATCCGGCCCGCTCCACGACGCCGCCGAAATGGGCCGCGCAGGCGTCCCGACAGTGATGATGTTCGTGCAAAGCCTGCACGGCATCAGCCACAACAAGATTGAAGACACGAAGGAAGAACATTTGGAAATGTGCGTAACGGCGTTTGACAAATTGGCGGAAAAAACAATTAATTGGCTGAAATGAATACTGATCCTTTCCTACAAGCGGCGATTGATGAAGCGAAAAAAGGCCTCGCCGCCGGTGGCATTCCCATCGGTTCGGTTCTCGTGTGCGATGGAAAAATCATCGGTCGCGGCCACAACCAGCGCGTGCAACATGGCAGCGTAATCCATCACGGCGAAATGAATTGCCTGGAAAACGCCGGACGCCTGACCGCCGCCACTTATAAACGCTGCACCATTTACACGACACTGTCCCCCTGCCCCATGTGTTCCGGAGCCATTCAGCTTTATGCCATCCCACATGTCATCGTTGGTGAAAATAAAACATTCATGGGCGGCGAAGACCATTTGCGCTCGCTCGGCGTCAAGGTAGATGTGGTTCAGAATGAGGAGTGCATCCAATTGATGAAGGACTTCATCGCCAAAAATCCCAGGTTGTGGAATGAGGATATTGGGGTTTAAAAAAATTCTCCCATCGTAGCAGCCGATGTGAATCGGCTCTAATGTTTTCCCTAGTGCTAAGAAGTTAGAGCCAATTTACTACGAATTTTTCCACGAAATGGTTTTGACCTTCGGCCCGCCGTCTGGTTAGCTGGCAGGCAAATCTGATGTCGCCATTGTTAAAAGAAATTGCATGAGCCAAGCCTCTTCCGCTCCGTCCGCAGTGATCAAATATCCGGCTGGCTTTCGGGCGCGGCGCGGATTGAACTGGGTTGTGCTGGGAGCGATGTACGCTTCCTTCTACGTTTGCCGTTACAATTTCCGGTTTGCCACTCCAGGCTTGGAGGCGGAGTTCCACTTCACCAATTTTCAAATCACCACCATGCTGGCCTGGTGGTCCGTGGCCTACGGCTTTGGCCAACTGATCAACGGCCTGCTCTGTGATCGCATCGGTGGCCGGAAATCCATGGTCATCGGCGCGGTCGGCACCATTGTCATCAATTTGATTTACGGCTTTGCCTCCTTTACCGGCACCTTTTCCACTTTTGCTCTCATTTGGTTGATGAACGGCTATTTCCAGTCCTTTGGCGCGCCCGGCATGATCAAGATCAATGCCGCCTGGTTTAATCGCAGCGAGCGCGGAACCTTCGCTGGCATTTTTGGGTTCATGATCCAAATGGGGCAGGTCACCATCAACAATCTTGGCCCCTTGATTCTGGCCGGTTTTACCATCGGCACCCTTGTTGTCGCAAAAAACCAGTGGCGCTGGCTTTTCATCATCCCCCCGATGATCACCGCAGTCATGGCCATTTTGGTCGCCTTTATCCCCGCCGAAACGCCGGAACAAGCCGGTTATCCCAACTGCATCAAGGATGACAGCGACACCAATGCGGGCGACAACGCCGATGTGCGCGTCAGCCTGAAGGAATGTTTTATCACGATATTCAAACATCCGCTGGTTTGGTTCTATGCGGCCGCTTACGCCTGCACCGGCGCGGTCCGTCACAGTTCCGACCAGCTTTCCGTGTTATACTTTGTCCAATATTTGCACCTCGATCTGGCCGCCAAACCAGCGGCGGTCAGTTGGACCATGAACATCGTGCCGCTCATCGCGGTTTTGGGTTCCATCATTTCCGGCGTGGTTTC
>CAIYOY010000044.1 GCA_903927905.1 uncultured Verrucomicrobiales bacterium
CCGCCTTTTTTCCATTGATAACCCAACGGCGCAGTGCCGGTCGCGGTCACATTGAAAGTGACGGTGCCACCGGTGGCGACGTTGACGGTTGTCGGCGAAGAGGTGATGATCACGTTACGACGATATTGGAGAACGAGGTTTTGACCAACTTGCGCGAGTTGGAAGAAACCGCCGGCATCAAGCGTGTTGTGGTTGGTAAAGCCGGTCATGTCCAAGGTGAAAGCCGTCGGATCGAGGGTTGTCATGCTGTTGTTGGTGATGATCGTCCAGTCATAATCCTGGGTGTTGTCCCAACCGGTGATCGAACCGGAAACATCACTGGTGTTGAGGCCGGTGATTTTGATGGTAAAACCGCCGCTGGTCGCAGCGATGGTGAGCGCACCAGTATTGTTGATCAGATCCCAACCCGGATCAGTTCCGGCCGTGCCGCCAGAGGAAGCCACTTCATTAATTTCCCAGACATAAGAGCCGCCGTTATTCCAAGTCTGTGACGCGCTGGTCAGAGTGCCAGGGCTGGCACCGGGAGCAATGCTCCCGTTGACCGTCACCGAACCGACTGTTCCACCACCGCTTAAGGTGCCTGTCGTGCCAATCACAACGGGAGAAGTGGTGACCGTGCCGGTAACCTTCAATTTACCATTGACCGTCGTGGTGCCAGTATAGGTGTTGGCTGAACCGCTGATAGTCGTGGTGCCGGTGCCGGCGAAGGTCACGCCGGTGCCAGCCACGCCGCTGCTAATGACGCCGGAAAGAATGGTCGCGCCGGTGTTGTTATTAGTGATGACGGGGGAAGTGGAAGCATTGGTCGCCAAACTGATGGTGCCGGCAAGTTCCAAATCGTTGGTCCCACCGAAAGCAAACTGAGCGGAGCCGTTGGTGGTGTTTAATTGCATCGGCATGGTCAAGGCATTAGCACCGGTCAATGTGGTATTGGTGGCGGCTTGGAGAATAACGGCGTTGTTGACACCCGGCCCGACTAAATAATAACCCGTGCCCAGAGCGTTTTTGCTGCCAACGGCAAGGGTGCCACCATAATGATTCAACCCGCCGCTCCACCCGCTATTATTGCCTGAAAGAATAACAGTCCCGCCAGCACCAGAAGCCCGGCCACGAGTCATATAGCCAACGCCGCTGATATTTCCGGTTAATCCAAACGTGAAACCGGTTGCGTCCGTCAAATCAATATCATTGCCAGAATTGGCGTTAAGCGTAATCGCATTGGAAAGGGAGACAAATGCGGGAGAGGTTATACTGCGGAGCGTAACAATGGAGGCAGGGGTCACGATAATCGTGTTGGTACTGGCTGAATTATTATCCCGGAAACGAACACCACCGCCGGTAATGGTAAAGGTGCCTTGGAAGGTATTGGCCGCAGTCAAATCCAAGTTGCCTGAAGTAGTCTTGGTCAGATTGCCAACACCAGTGATGACCGAGGCGTTGGTGGAGGAACCGGCGCAGCTAATGGTGCCACCGCTGGCACCGAGAGTGACACCATAATTAGGACCAACGCCAGCAGCCGTGGCTGTGAGTGAAAGTGTTCCGCCATTCAGGGTAATTTGGTCTGCCGTAAAGCTGGCCGGAACCGCGCCCAAATTGGTGGTGGATGTGCTACAGGCAAGCGTCCCGGCAGTGACAGTGACTTTGCCGGTGAAAGTATTGACGCCAGACAACGTCACGGTTCCGGTACCGGCTTTTGTAATGGCACCGGTGCCACTGATGACACCTGACTTCGTTTCAGCAGCCGAGCTATTCCAGGCAATCGTGCCGTTGTTCGTCACCGGGGAGGCACCGCCGGCAAGTGTGCCAGCGCCAGTAACGGCCACAGTGAAGTTGTCGTTGGAAAATCCGCCGGTGTAGGTATTCGCACCGGAAAATGTCACTGCGTTAAGAGCATATACGCGGCCTGCGCCCGTGATCACGTTGGCAATCGTCGGATTATCGCTGCGATTAAAAACCAAGTTGCCGGCCGTGTTGGTCACGGCACCGCTGGTTAGGTTTCCGATGGTTCCCCCAGCACCAATCTGAAGCGTGCCAGCGGTCAGGAAGGTGGGGCCGGAGCCAGTGTTGCCACCCGTGTAAATAGTCGTTCCAGTGCCTGCTTGGATATTCGAGCCACCGCCGAAGATGACGTTGGGAACAGTGTAAGTATCACTACGGTTCCATTTGATCGTGCCGGTGGTCGTAATCAGTTGCGGAGAAGCGGTCTGACCCACGGTGCCACTCGTGCCACCCGCGCCGATGATGAGGGTGCAGCCAGCGTTAATAACCGTGGTACCAAGGTAGGTGTTATTTCCGGCAAAGGTCAAAGTGCCGGTCGAGTTATTTTTCTGGACGTTGCCCGAGCCACTGATGACGCCGGAGATGGTTTGAGCGGCGGTACGAAAGTCAAACGTGGTCGTAACGCCGGAACCGGCAATAGTCCAGTTACCAGCCCAGTTGATCGGAGCGGCGGTAGTGCCGACGGTAATAAACTGACAAGCGGTCGCCGGGCAAATAACGTTATTGGAAATAGTCAAAGCCGAGGTCGCCCCAGTGCCGCCAGCACCCGAGCCGTCATCGGCCGGTGAAGCCAAAATGACCATGCTGGACGAAGCGGTGATCGAGCCAGTGCCGAAAGCGTAATTGTTATTAAAATTGCAGCCGGAACCTGTGTTGATATTGACACCGCCGGTAAAGCTGTTGGAGTGCCAAAGGAAAAGACTGCCGCCGCTCTGGGTTTGGATTTGACCGACCCCTGTCAACTCATTATTGACAGTGGTATTGAGCGAGGTGCCGGTGGAAAAAGCATCAAGGCCGGAGGCCAGACTCAGCGTGCCGGTGCCGACCAGTTGCAAGTTGGTGCAAGCCACGTCGGACAGACCGGCGTTAAAGATACCAGCAACGGTGTGATTGTTGTTCGCCGTGACGGTATAGGTGGTGTTACTCGTGGCGGAGGTGCCGGCAGCAAAGCCAGCGGCGTTGCCTTCGGTAAAAGCGGTCAAACTGCCAACGGCGACCAGCGTGGCGCTGGAAGTCCAAGCATTGGTGTCCCATGAACCGTTCGGCAAGTGCGTGTTGTCGGGCGTCTGGGTGCCAGTCGGATCCCAGTAACTGACAGCCGCACCGGCATTATGAGCGTAGAGGCAGGACGCGAGGGCGACAGAGACCGCAACGAATTTGAACGAGGCATGAATGAGGTTTTTCATATTAAACAATAATTTTCCACACACTGGATTTGAAAATAGCAGGGTAATTGCACACGGCGGCTAATCATTTACAGGCGTAGAATTGGTATCAATGGACTGATATTAAGCATTATCCGAGGTCGCCGTCAACCTTTTAAGGAAAAAAAAACATCATCTCCCTGCCCCTCTATATTATTAGGTCACGGGCCTAATGGTTTCCCGGCAGTTCCCGGAAGGGTTTGCCTGACCGGTATAAATCGAGCCGGGATTGGATTTGCGCGGCCATGCCGGAGGCGGCTGGTTTGAGCTGCAAGGCCCGGCTGGCCGTGGCCGTGGCCTCGGAAAATCGGCCCGCCTCGGCATAAGTCGCCGCCAGTGTATCCAACAATCCGGCGTTATTGGTCTGGGTCAGCGCCACGGCGTGTTCGGCCAGGCGCACGGCTTCTGCGCCATCGCGATATTTCGCCTCGGGTTGGGTGGACAGGAGCCAGGCGAGGTTATTCAGAGCGTCGATCCAATCGGGTTTAAATTTGACCGCTTCGCGCCAATGATCGCGCGCGGCCTCGATTTCATTCCGTCCATATAGTATAACGCCGGTTTGATAATTGGCTTCACCCAATATGGGTTGAGATTTGTCCGCCAAAGCCAGCAGGAAATGCGGCAAGGCGTCTTCGCGCCGGCCTTGGACGAACATGGTGTTGGCAAGATTATATTGTGAACCGCCATTGACCGGCTGGAGTCGGATGGATTCGGCAAATTCTTTTTCTGCCGCAGCCATTTTTCCGGCTTCAGCGAGGATTTTTCCGAGGCCGTTATGGGCCTCAACGCCGGTTGGATCGAGGCGGATGGCTTCACGGAATTCCGCCTCAGCCTCTTGTTTTCGGCCCAACTGCGCAAAAACCACGCCTAAATTGTGGTGCGCCGCAGCCATGGAAGGATCAAGCCGGGCCGCTTCCCGCAATTCTACGAGCGACTGAAATAATAATCCTTCGGCCTGCAAAGCTGATCCGAGAAGCCGGTGATACAAGGCATTGTCCGGCTCCAGTTTTGTGGCCCGCCGGAAAGCCGCTTCGGCGGCCAACAAATTTGTGCATTTTTCATAAACCAGCCCAAGGCCAACCTCCACCATGGGCACGTTGGGAGCAATTTTTTTGGCTTGGGCATAATCGGCCATCGCCTCGTCGTCCAGATTCAGTCTCAATTCAATCGCGCCAAGATTGAGCAGGGCCTCCATTTGATCGGGCTTAAGTCGCAAGGAGGCTCGAAAATGGGCGGCGGCCCCGGGAGTGAACCCGGCCCGGTGGCCAAGCAAATTATGCGCCAGCCAGCACGCGGGATCTTTGACCAGCAAATTTTCCCACAAGACATCCGGGCTGCGATACAACCGCACCTGCCGCCAGGCAGAAACGGAAAGTCCGGCGACGATGATTACAGTCAACCATAATTTGAAATGGGATAGTTGAAATTTGAAACTGGCACCAAGCCAGCCGGCGGCCAGCGCGATGATTCCGATCAGCGAGTAATACTGCCAATGATCTGCCACCCTCGAATAGCGGAAATAATAAATATCCACAAAACCAAGCACGGGAAGAAGCATCACGACGAAATAACCCAGGGCGAAACAGAGAGAGCGCCCCATGGTCGTTCGCCGATACCACCACAAGATTCCGGCCACCAGCACCATTGCCGCCAGCGGCAGATAAGCAGCGGCCAAATGACCATTCAGTTCCCAACGAGGATAAACGAAGGCGAGATTCATCGGCCAGACGGCCTTCTCGAAATAAAACCACACGGCTCGTCCGGCCCCGGTGAGCCGTCCCCAAAAATCGGCGGTGTTGACCACGTCCGCGCCAATGGCCCGGGACGTTTGCAGGCAGATCGTGACCACCCCCAGGGTCGCGGCCAATCCGAAAAACGGCAAGCTTCTCAGCCAATCACGCAACACAATTCTGCCCCGCAGCCACCAGGCGCAACCGAGCAATACCACCGGCAGCATGACGACCGCCGTTTTGCTCAACAACGCCAGGACAAAGAAAAATAGTGACAGCCCATAATAAAACGAGGAGGGAGGCTCCAGTTTTTCAGGGTCCTCGCCCGATTTTTCTTCTGATCTCACATAACCCCACAGTGTTGATAAAAAGAAAAACATGCTCAGGGTGTTTTTTCGCTGACTGATCCAGATGACCGACTCGACGTTCACTGGATGAACGACAAAGAGCATCGCGCCCAGCCAGGCGCCAGGGATCGCCAGGCGTCTCAAGACCCGCCAAAGGACGACCGCACTGGCCCAATGAATCAGGACATTAACCAGATGATAACCCAGCGGGTCCAGGCCCCACAGCGGCCATTCGAGCCAAAAGGTCGTGGAGGTCAGCGGGAAAAAATCCGGGGTTTTGCTCGCCCGCCAAATCTCCATCAATCCGGCGAAGGTTTTCCTGCTGGCATTGACCCAAAGGTCGTCATCCAAAATATATCCACCATTCAGTCCCGGCCAATAAACCGCCAGCGCCGCCACCAGCAATACGGCCGCACCCAGCGCCAGTCGCACGACTGGAGAAAGGGCCCGCCAGTCTGGTTTTTCCTTCTGGTTCATTCGTATTTCTCAGAGTGTCACCATGGCGGGCGCAAATTCAAAGCTCAATTGTGTTCCGGGACGAACGGGGGCGTCTCAAGTTGCGTGCGAATGGTTTTCGCGGCTGCAGTATTATTCTGCGCAACGGCCAATTGCAGAGCCTGTTGCAAATGTTGCCGCCCCTCCCCCACCCGCCCGATCACTGCCAGCTCCCGGCCCAAATTGTAGTGGGCTTCCAGATCATCCGGTTTCAGTTGCAGCGCGCGTTCATAATTTGGGATGGCCTCTGCCGGACGTCCCAGGGTGGCCAGCGCGTTGGCTAAATTGTCGTAGGCTTCAACATAATCGGGTTTGAAATGAATGGCCTTCAGGTATTGTCCAATGGCTTCCGGCAGCTTGCCCTGGGCCGCCCAGGCATTGCCCAGATTGTAGCGGATGGCGGCGCCGTCTTGTTGCAAAGCAATCGCCCGCTCGAAATGCGGAACCGCTTCCGCCTGTTTCCCCGTAAAAGCCAGTGCCAAGGCCAGATTATCGTGGGCTTCGGCGTAATCAGGCCTTAGTTGAATGGCCCGCTCGAACTGGGCGATCGCTTCCGGTATTTTCCCCTGGTCGGCCAATGAGTTGGCCAGATTGAAATAGGTTTCTGGATCATCGGGATTGAGTCGCAAGGCCCGCTGATAATAGGGAATGGCTTCATCCAATTTTCCTTGCCGGGCCAGAACCAGCCCGAAATTGTTGCAGGCGGGAGCGAAATCGGGATTAATTTTTAAGGCGGCGGCAAATTGGTCGCCGGCCTGGGCCAACAGTCTCTTGGTCAGAAACGCGTTACCGAGATTATTGTGGGCCGGAAGGTTTTTTGAAGTGCAGGCCAAGGTTCGTGTCCAGAGGGTGACGCTGTCTTGCCAATAGCTGGTTTGGATAGACGCGCCCATCATCAAGACCGCGAGAACCGCTGCCGCCAACGGTCCCAAAATCGCGTTACGCCAACGCCAGCGTGCGCAACATTCCGCCAAGCCCCAAACGACCATCACGTATAATCCGATTTGCGGCAGATAAGTATAGCGGTCCGCCCGAGCCATGGAGCCCACTTGGACCAGACCAATCGCCGGCACCAGCATCCCGAGATACCAAAGCCAGCCGATCAATAGAACAGGATATTTCCGCCGCCAGGCGACAACTCCCGCTGAAACAGTCAGCAATATAAACGCCGACAAAACGACTTTCCAAACCAATAAATCTTTTCCCGGATGCGGATAATACGCGGCCAATCCGACCGGGAAAAACATTTGCCCAAGGTAGGCCGCATAAGATTCGAGGGCGTTGCCGAGGCGCGACCCGAGGCTCAGATGGGCGATGGTATCGGCGGCCTTGCCTTGAGCCAGGACGGTGACGAGACAGTCGGCCACGCTCAGCACGAGGAAGGGAATTTTTTCGTAGATAAGCGCAGTGATACGGTTGGCCGGTGCCGTATCCATGCGACGCAACGGCCAATAATCCAACAGCAACAAGACAAACGGCAGCGTCACCAACATCGGCTTCGCCATCAACCCGAGCGCAAAAAATAATAAAGCCAGACCATAGTAAACTTTGAATTTTGAATTTTGAATTTTGAATTTTTCCACATATCCCCCATATGCCCACAACGTCAGCATGAAAAACAATCCGCTCAACACGTCTTTGCGCTCAGCCACCCAGGCGACCGATTCGACGCGCAAGGGATGAATGGCAAATATCGCCGCCACCAAGGCGCTGCGCCATAATGCCCCGGTCATATTCTGGAGGACGAGGAACAGCAAGATGGCAGTCAGACCGTGGAGGAAAACGTTGGTCAGATGATGGCCGACGGGGTGAAGGCCATAAAGCTGGCAATCCAACTGGTGGGAAAGGATGGTCAGCGGATTCCAATTGCCAACGACGGTATGGGTAAAGGCCCAGGCAACAGCGTGCAGGCTTAGACCTTGGGAAACCTCAGGGTTCTCATAAACAATGGCATTATCGTCGAAGTTGACAAATTGGTGGTGCCGGGTCTGGCCGAAGACGATCCAGACGGATAGAGCCAGAAATAGACAAATCGTCCCAACGAACCATGGACGGGAAGAAAGATTGTTCGATTTCTGATTTAACGGCGGATTCATTGATCGCGCGGAGGATGCCATTACGGCATCTTTCTGGCCAGCAAGATTGCAAAGGAGTGGAATGCGCCGACTTTGTCATTTTTTTGCCGTGGTAATTCCGACGATAAACTTTAATCTTCTTCGCACGCATGTTGGCAAAAATCCAAATCTGGCAAAAAGAATGGCCCCTCGGCCTCGCTCTTTTGCTGTTGACCGGGCTGGTTTATTTGCCGGCGATGGGCG
>CAIYOY010000045.1 GCA_903927905.1 uncultured Verrucomicrobiales bacterium
AACTCACCTCGATCGTCGCCGATGCTGCCATCAAGCCGGTGGTCACGGCTGCTGCCGAGTCTACCCCGTGGTTTGCCATCGCAAGTATTGCAGGGCTGATCGGTGGGCTGACCGCCGGTTGGAAACTCTGGGAATGGCACGCGCAGTCCCGCAAGAAATTGCAAAGTTCTGGTGCTCCCGCCAAGTCGGCGAGAGACCCCTATCTCAATGTCTGAAGGAACGAAACCATGTTGCTATCGATGCTCTTTCTGCTCACGGGTAATTGGCTGGCGCTCTTGATGTGGTTGCTCTGGAACCTCAGCCAAACGCTTGCCGTCTAGTGGTGATTCTTCGGTTCTGTGGCGTCGGCAACGGGGTTGCCTGCTGCCGACGCCTTTTTTGTTCGCACCTGCTTTTTTATAAGGAATTTTCCATGTCGGATTTTTTCACTTTGGTTCAGACCATCATGTGGTGTGGCACGCTGCTCGGCGTGACGTTCATTGTGCTCCTCGCCATCCCGACCTGTCAGTTGCGATCGTTTTTACTTCCTATCATCGGTTGGGCGTTAGCCATCGTCTGTGCTGTCTATACGCTCAGTCCTATAGATCTTGTGCCTGAGGCCATACTTGGCCCGCTGGGCATGGTGGACGATTTGGGGGCAGTAGCTGCTGGCATCACCGCTGCCGGGGTAGCACTGGGTGCTGGCAAAAAAAGGAAGTCGTAGCACACGCAACCTCGTGATTGCCGTGAAGTGATTTTATGACCGGGGGAAATTCTCACGGGGGAGTCCCCTCATTTTTAAAAAAGGCAACAGGCCATGTTTTCGAAAACGGGACAGAATGGAGATAAGAAACGCATGCCAACACAAACACGAAAACCAGTCTCCTGGTTTAAGGACGTTCCGCAGATCAGGAAAGATTTGGGAAGCGAAACGGATTTAAGAAACCTCGGCGAAAGCATCCGGGTCAGACAATTGTCACCGGTTGGTGCCACCGTGGATGGTACGCCGATTTATGGTTTCCGAAGGATCAAGGCGGCAAGGCTGGTGGGACTCCCGGATATTGCGGTGACGATCTATGAAGAGGCGCTGGGTGACGACGAGATGACCGCGATTCAGCTTACCGAAAATATCCATCGTCAGGACATGAACGCCCATGAAAAATGGCAGGCATTCGAGGATATCCGCTCGATGAATCCCGAATGGACCGCCAAAGAATTGGCATCATTCGTGAAGCTCGATCCGTCGGCGGTCACCAAATACCTGTCTCCATCGAAATGCATTCCTGCCTGGCAGGAAGCACTGAAACAGGGACAAGTTGGAATCACCGATTGCTATATCGCCTCACCTCTGACCGAAGACCAGCAGCTTGACCTTCTCAACATGAAGTTGGCCGGAGCCAGCCGGGACGCACTGAGCCGTGCGGCACGGCAGGCAAGACCGCAATCGTCAGACGACGACGTACGGATTACACGCCTCACCATCCCTATGGTGTGCGGCACCAAACTGGTGATGAGCGGTGCGAAATTTTCCCTTGCGGATGTCGTCGAAAAACTCGGCCACGTCATCGAAGCGGCACGCAAGGGCATCAAGGACAAGCTTGATGCGAAGACCTGGCAGCGTGTCATGCAATTCCGGGCGAATGCAGAGAATGAAGGGGGGGATGATGTTTAATCTTTCTCGTGTGTTGCTGGCCATTGCTCTTATCGAGGCGGTGTTTTGCCTGGGCGTCGTCTGGATGCTGTGGTCCCCGCTTCCGATTTTGATTCCTGTCGGACTCATCGCATTTGAGAAAATACGCCGTGGAAAATTGCGTTGGGCTTATGGAACCGCGCAGTGGGCGAGTGAAGACGAATTGCGACGGATCGGGATGATCGGCAGCAGCAAGGGTATCTCGATTGGCCGGATGGAGCGCGGTGCGGCCTCGCCGGTCATCCCGAGCTTGCTTTCGGTGATCGATGGGCGTGTGTCATCGCAGGAAGCATGCGACCGGTTCCTAAAGCGATTGTTCGTGCCATTTAAGCCGGTCGCCAAACGCGGCGAAGTGGTCAGGCTATCCAAGGCGGTTCATACCGCCGTATTCGGTCCGACCGGTGCGGGCAAAGGCGCGTCATTAGAT
>CAIYOY010000046.1 GCA_903927905.1 uncultured Verrucomicrobiales bacterium
CCGATCGCCTCCATTTTCTGGGCTTGGCGCAGTTGTTTTTGCAGGGATTGGCTGGCCTCCTCCGCCTGGATGCGGTTCAACGCGCCACCACAATGATCGGCCAGGGCTTGAAACGTATCCAAGTCCTCCCGGTTGTAGGCCTTGAATTGATAGCTCTGAATGGAAATCACCCCGACCACTCTGGCGCCATCGCGAATCGGCACCGACAGCAGAGACGCCGAGGGCCGGGATTTATCGCCCGACGGAACCGCGTCCGACGGGTAAACCAACGGAGCTTCACGCAGCGTCAGTTCGGCACCCTGTTCGGCTGTCCGTTTGATACGTGGGCTGGGCTGGCCGTTTAGATACCCCGGCGGACAGTCCGTCCGCTTGCCGTTGATGATGTCCTTGTTGAGGACCGAATAAACCTGCTGGGTGCCCGGCATATACAAGTCCAGACTGCAACTGTCCCAACCAAACACCTGATCGGCCACGTCTATAATAATATCACCGGCCTCAACCGCCGTTTTGGCCGCATTCAATCGTTGGCCGAGTTTGGATAAAATGGCATTGCGTTCAGCCATCCGGGCCGAGGCCTGTTCGGCACTCAGACGATTCAGGGTCCCACCGCAATGATCGGCCAAAGCCTGGAGCGCTTTTAAATCCGACTGGTTATAGGCCTGCGGGGTGTAACTTTGGATCGAAAGCAACGCCATCACTCGCGCGCCATCCCGAACCGGCACGAACATGATGGAAACCGAAAGCTTCGCCGTATTGCCAAACAGATCATACTTCTCCGACACTTTTTCAATGCCTTCCCGCAAGACCAACTGCGCCCCTTCCTGAATGGTTTTACGCATCAAAGGCCCGGGTCCATACCAGGTCAAATCGCCGATGGTCTTCGTTCGCCTTCCATCCACAATATCCATGGCTAGAACCGGAAAAACTTCCTGCTTTTCCTCCGAATACAAATTCAAGCTGCAAGCGTCCCAACCAAACAATCGGTCCGCCGCCGCCATAATGATCTCACCCGCTTCGGATGGCGATTTGGCCGAACCGAGTTTTTGGCCCAAATCAGAAAACGCCGCCGTGTGCTCGGCCTGGCGCACTTCCGCCTCTTGCGCCGCAATCCGGTTCAATGCGCCGCCACAATGATCGGCCAGGGCCTGAAAAGTGCCCAAATCTTCCTGGTCATAAGCCTGCATTTGATAGCTCTGAATTGAAAGGGTGCCGACAATCTTCGCGCCGTCACGAATGGGCACATTCAGGATGGAAGCCGACGGCCGTGAAGTGTCGCCAAACGCAATAACACCCGGTGAAAAAGCCAACGGCTCTTCCCGTAAAATCAGCAGGGCGCCTTCCTCAATCACCCGCCGGGCCATGGCTGACGGCTCCCGGTCTTCGTAAGTGGGGGCACAATCCGCTCGCTGGCCGTTGATCAGATCCTTGTTGATCACGGTGAACAGACGGTCTTTTTCCGGCGAATACAAATCAACACTGCAACAATCCCAGCCCAACACCTGGTCGGCGACCTCAATAATAATGTTCCCCGCCTCAATCGCCGTTTTGGCTGCATTCAACTTCTGTCCGAGCTTCGACCAGATGGCATTGCGTTCCGCCATTCTCACCTGGGCTTCCTCCGCCTGAATACGGTTCAAGGCCCCGCCCGAATGATCCGCAAACGCTTGAAACGCATCCAAATCAGCCTGCGTATAAGCATTCTCCTTGTAACTTTGGATGGAAAAAATACCAACCACCCTCTCGCCGTCGCGGATCGGCACATACATGATGGAAGCGGAAGGGCGCGCCGTGTCCCCGTATGGGCGTCCCTCCTCCGAGGCGGAAAAAGTTAATTCTCCTTTCCGGAGAATAAGTTGCGCACCCTCGGCAATGGTGCGTTGCGCGCGGCGGCTGGGTTCGGTGTCGTCATCATCCGAAGGAATTTCCACCCGCTGTCCGTCAATCAGGTCCCAGCTTAAAATGGATTTGATGCGGTTTTTTTCCGGCGAATAAAGATTGAGGCTGCAACAGTCCCAGCCGAACAATTGATCGGCCAGCGCAATGATCGTCTCGCCCACGTCCTTGGCCGTCTTGGCCGCGCCCAGTTTTTTGCCCAGATCGGCAAAGGCAAACATGCGCACTTCAAATTGCTTGCGCTCAGTGACGTCCAGCATGCTGCCCAAAAGCGCGGGCCGTCCCTCATATTCCGACAGCACCCCATGCGCCTCCACCTCCCGCGCCCGGCCGTTCTTATGCATCAATCGAAACGAACAATTTGACTCCAACAACTCCCCGGCCATCCGTTGGCGGATATTTTCCCGCGTCATGGCCGAGTCCTCCGGCAGGACAAAATCAAAAACGTCGCGCGGCACGATCTCTTCAGCGGGCCGGCCAAGAATTTCCGCCATGCGCGGATTTACATAGACAAACTTTTCGTCCTGAATGATATAAATCCCGGCGATGGACTGCTCCACCAAGGCGCGAAACTTGGCTTCCGCCGCCACCACCTCCTGATTTTTCGCCTTGAGCTTTTGCACCAAAGATTCGTTGTGCGTTTTGATCAGGCTCAACTCTTCCCGCGTCCGTTCCACCTCGATCCGATGACGCGAAACCCCTTGTTCCATGACTTCATGCAAGACTTTAACCACCTCGCGGGCCGGCAATTCCTTGGTCAGAAATTTGTCCACCCCCACCGCCCGGGCAATGGCCTCATCGTTTTGCGAGTTGTAATTGCCGGTATAAACGATGAAGGGCAGGCGGAAAAAACGGGGATGACGGCGGACTTCGTGGCAGAAACGGTAGCCGTCCATGTTCGGCATCAGCACGTCGGAAACAATCGCCTGCACCGGCTGCCGCTCCAGCAACGCCAGGGCTTCCACACCGTCGCCCGCCTCCACCACTTCGCACTTGTCCTGTTCCAAAACGGCGCGAAGCAGTTTCAGGCTGATAACATTATCGTCAACGATCAGAACTTTCATGCCTAGTTAAGATATGTGGTCGTGTGACTAACTTATTACAACCTTATCCCGACTTTTATTCCAGAACTAAAAGATGAATAATTTTTTATTTTCGCTTTTCACCGAAACAATAAACGCTGCCGTCATCCGCGCCGACAACCACTTTTCCACCGGCCACGGCCGGCGAGGTTGTCACGGCCTGGCCGATTTCGTAAGACCAGATTTCTTTTCCATCTTTCAGGGAAACGAGGTAAACCCGTCCATCATCCGAGCCGACCGCCACTTTGTCCCCCGCCACCACCGGCGAACTTTCCACCTTGCCGCGTGTGGAAAATTTCCAGATTGATTTTCCATCGGCCCGATTCACGCAGTGCAAGACTTTGTCGTGTCCCCCAAAAAACACCTTATCCTCCGTCACCGCCGCCGAGGACATGTAGGGAAATTCCTTGTCGCGATAATGCCACGCGATTTTGCCCGCGTTCAGATCAATGCACAAAAACTCATTCTCGTAATGTCCGACATATGCGTGTCCGCCAGTCAACACTGCCGAAGCAGCAATATATGCCCCGGCTTCGATTTCTTTGACTTTCGAGCCGTCGGCCAGCGACACCACATGCAAAATCGCGTCGCAACCGCCGAACGCCGTCTGGCCATCGGCAATCGCCGGGGAACCGTTGACATAATTTCCCGTCTCAAAAGTCCACACGGCTTTGCCGGCCAGTGCATCCACACAATGTAATTTAAAATCATAACTGCCGATCAATAATCGCAGCGCGCCATTTGTCGCCGTAAAACAATTGGCCGCGCCGATGATTTTCCCCTCCGTCTGATACTTCCAGATTTGCCGCCCGTCATGGGCATCAAGCGCGTATAGTGTCCCTTCGACTGAACCAATGAAGATGCGGTTGCTGGCGAAAAGCGGCGCGGCATCCATCGGGGCGTCGGCTTTAAATTCCCAAAGTTTTTTTCCGGTGACGAAATCCACCGCGTACACTTTGGCATCGTCCGAGCCAAAAAAAACTTTTCCATCGGCGACGACGGTGGAGGATTTGACCGGGCCGCCGGTTTTGAAAGTCCAGAGCAGCGCGGGTTTTTTGGGGAGAGCATCATGGGCCACGCCAGTAAGTGACGGGTTGCCACGGAACATGGGCCAGTCGGCCGCGCGAAGATTGTCCACCGCCGGAAACGCCAGCAGGAACAATAATAGATTCCAATAAATCCTCACCCGGAAAAAATACCGCGAAAAAGGGCTGGGGTAAATGGGAATTAGGGGATTCCCTGACAACTGAAAATAATTGTTGCTTTTTTCCCACAGAACTTCATTCTGGCGCGGATTTGACAGGGAATTAACCCAAGCAAAACCCAAAATAATGAAAAATTGTCTGCGTAAAATGTATTCACCACTCTGTTCCACTCGTATTCTCGCCCTCGCCGCTCTGGCCCTGGCGACCGTCACCAGCCCCTTGTACGCTGCTGATACCGCAACCAACACCACCGCTCAAGCCGTCGCCGCGCCCAAGAAAAAGAACTGGGACAGCACCGCCTCCATCGGCGTCACCCTGACCCGCGGCAACAGCCACACCTTCGGCTTTGCCGGGAGCATCGCCACCAAGCGCAGTTGGACCAATAACGAAGCCCTGCTCGGCGCCAACCTCGGTTACGGCAATACCACCACCACCGTCGGCGGTAAAAAAGTCCAGACCACCACCGACAGCTACGTCAAAATGTACGGCCAATGGAACCATCTCTTCACTCCGCGCGCCTATGCCGGTGTGCGCGTCAACTTCGATCATGACGACGTCGCCGCCCTCACCTACCGCGCCACCATCAGCCCTCTGGCCGGTTACTACTTTGTCAAAGACGCCACCAACACCTTCGCCGGTGAATTCGGGCCTTCCGCCGTCCGCGAAAAATTCTTCGGCCAGCGCGTGAAAGATTACGTTGGCCTCCGTTTGGCCGAACGCGCCGACCACAAATTTGCCGGCGGCGCGAAAGTCTGGGAAAGCGCCGAATGGGTCGCGCAAATGGACAAAATGCAAAATTACCTGCTCAACCTGGAACTCGGCGTCTCCGCTCCGATCACCAAAGCCATGAGCGTCAGCCTGATTTTGCAGGACACCTACAAAAACGTCCCCGCCATCGGCAAGCTGAAGAACGACCTCAAACTCATCGGCGCCATGTCCTACATTTTCTAAGCAACTGGCCCGTCCGCGCTTGAACTGCGGACGGGCCAAGTCGCCAGAAACACCACCGGCCGCGATATTCTCGCGCCGGTTTTTTTGTCGAAAAAAATGTCTGACTTTCGCCACTCATGCACAAGTATAAGATGAATGGCCCAAGCCACTGACATCGAATTGCTCCAGGATTACGCAAAAAGTAATTCGCAGGCAGCCTTTGCCACGCTGGTGCAACGGCATCTGCGGCTGGTCTATTCCGTCGCCCTGCGTCAGCTTGGCGATATCCATCAAGCCGAAGAAGTCACCCAGGCGGTTTTCATCATCCTTGCGCGCAAAGCCGACGGCTTTCCCGCTCACATCCCCCTTTCCGGCTGGCTCTATCAAACCGCCCGTCTCACCACCGCCAATTTCCGGCGGAGCGAACAGCGGCGGTTGCACCGTGAACAGGAAGCTTTTATGCAGAAAGAAATCCGCGAAACACATGGGGAACCGATTTGGGAAGGTTTGGCCCCGCTGTTGGACGAGGCGATGGGCATTTTGAACGGCGCGGAACGGAACGCGATCGTGTTGCGCTATTTTGAAGGACGCACGTTTGCCGAGACAGCGCAGGCACTCGGAGACAAGGAAGCGGCCGTGCAAAAGCGGGCGAGCCGCGGGATGGAAAAGTTGCGGACGTTCTTTGCGCGGCGCGGAGTGAAAATTTCAGCGGCGGTTCTGGCGGGAGCGATGGGGGCGAATTCTTTGCAGGCGGCCCCGGGCGGATTGGCCGTATCGGTCGCCGCAGCAGCGGCGGGCAAAGGCGCGGCCGCGAGCGGTTCAACATTAACCCTGGTAAAAGGAGCATTAAAAATTATGGCTTGGACAAAAATGAAAACAGCAGCAGTGGTGGCGGTTTGTGTGTTGGCGGCAGGAACGACGGCGATCACAGTCAATCAACTTTGGGACCGGTCACTGCACGCCATTCCAGCGGATTGGAAAGCGTTAAGAGGCGACCGGAATATCTGGCGTTCGGTGGATGGCAAAATCGTCACCCAAAATCCTTCCGGGGACAGCTTGATCGTTTCGAGCCAGGAATATTCGGATTTCTCGGTGTCAGTGACCGCCACCTGCAAAACCCGGGAAGCAACGCTGGCGTTGCGCATGAAGGATGCGACCCACGGTTATCTGCTGGTCTTCGGCGCGGCCAATACGCCATGGGCGCGGGATAATGGCGGTCACTTGGCCCTCGTAAAACGGATGCCGTCTGGAAACGGAACGAGAGAACAACAGCTCGCGGAATTCAAGGGGAAGAAGTTTGACGCCGTCGGACGGTCGGCCAAGATCAAAGTCATCGGGCACGGCTCTCAATTCCAAGTGTATTTGAATGGAGACAAGGTAATGGAAGTGCAAGATGATGAATTTCCCAAAGGACGAATCGGGTTGCGCACGTACGGTGATGACACTATCCCGAGTGATGCGACTTATGCCGGGCTGACGATCAAAGGATGGTAGAAAAAGTTTAGAACTCAAAATCCTTCCCCAAAAATCCGCGTGCATCCGTGAAATCTGCGGTAAAAAAACGGGTGCGAACAAAATATGGTTTGGACTGACGAGCAGCGAACGGAGCGCGCCTCTGTGAGGCGCAACACGTGGCCAACAAAAAGATCTTATAATTCTCCCGCCTCCTTCGTAGTAA
>CAIYOY010000047.1 GCA_903927905.1 uncultured Verrucomicrobiales bacterium
AACGCAGAGTCGTCATCACCGGCTTGGGAGTGGTTTCCTCCCTCGGCCAGAATATCAACGATTTCTGGAAAAACATCATCGCCGGTAAATGTGGCATCCAGCCCATCACCGCCTTCGATGTTTCGGCCTACGATTGCCGCATCGCGGCCGAGGTCACCAATTTCGATCCCACACCCGCCTTTCCTTCCGCCAAGGAAGTGCGGCGGACGGATCGTTTCACCCAATTTTCCATCTTCGCCGGTTATCAGGCTTTGCTCGATTCCGGCCTGGACTTGGACAAGTGCAATCGCGATGAGATCGGCGCGTTCATCGGTTCCGGCATCGGTGGCCTGCACACCACCGAAGAGCAGCACAAAATTTTAATGGCCAAAGGGCCGAGCCGCCTGTCGCCGTTCATGATTCCGATGCTCATTGCGAATATGGGTTCGGGCTTGTTTTCCATGTATTACAAATTGCGCGGCCCGAATGTCGCGACGGTTTCCGCCTGCGCGACTTCGACCCACGCCATCGGCGAAGCCTGGCGCACGCTCAAGATGGGTGATGCGCAAGTCATGTTCGCCGGCGGTTCCGAAGCGGCTGTGGTGCCATTGGGCATCGGCGGTTTCTGCGCGATGCGAGCGATGAGCACGCGCAACGACGATCCGCAACACGCTTCCCGTCCGTTTGACAAGGGCCGCGATGGGTTTGTCATGGGTGAAGGCGCTGGCATTGTGGTGCTGGAGGAATTGGAACACGCCAAAGCCCGGGGCGCGCGCATTTACGCTGAACTCGTCGGCTACGGCAACACCGCCGACGCCAATCACATGACCGCGCCTGCGCCCGAAGGCGAAGGGGCGGCGCGTTGTATGAAAATGGCCTTGCGTTCCGCCAGCCTGAATCCGACCGATATTTCCTACATCAATGCCCACGGCACCTCCACGCCACAGGGCGACATCGCCGAAACTCAGGCCATCAAAACGGTCTTCGGTGATTATGCCCGCAAAGTCGCCATCAGCTCGACCAAGGGCGCGACCGGCCACATGCTGGGCGCCGCTGGCGCGGTGGAAATGGCTGTGTGTTTGAAAGCGATCGAAGCCAACATCGCTCCGCCGACCCTCAATCTGGATAACCCTGATCCAGAGTGCGATCTGGATTATACCCCGCACACGGCGCGCGAAATGAAAGTGGACGCCATCGTCAACAACTCGTTCGGCTTCGGCGGCCACAACGCCACTTTGATTGCCAAGCGGTTCGGGGGTTAATTTTTCAATCAGAGGCCGCACTTTATGGTGAAAATCTTTTTTGGGCTTTTTTTATGCTTCACCAGTCTGGCCGGGACGGAAGGCGATATTTCTGCCACGCAATTACTGGCGCTGGTCAAACACGGCGCAGTCATCAAGGAGACGGAAAATAAATTTCGCGCCAAAACGGAGTTGCCCAAAAATATTTCCATGTTCAGCCTGACGAACGCCACGTTTTGGACGGCGGACATGGACATTGATTGCGATGGCCGCATCACCGCCGCTTGCAATAAAAAGACCGACCCGGATTTTCAAAACCAACTGAGTTGCGATGCGGACATCGCGGCGGATGAAACACCTTACTTCGTCATCCCCGGTGGTTCGCCCGCCAATGCCACCAAGCGCGACATCAAGATGGGACAGGTCGGCGCGATCATTTACAAAGACCAAGTGGTCTATGCGGTTTTTCTGGATACCGGACCCAAAGGAATCATCGGCGAAGCCTCCTGTGCCACGGCTAAATTATTAGGCGTTAATCCCGACCCGAAAACCGGCGGGACGGACGGGCCGGTGACTTATATTGTTTTCGCGGGAGAAAGCGGACGGGTGAAAAGGGAAGATTACGCGAATCATGCCAAAGCGATTGAGATCGGAGTGAAGCGGGCGAAGGAATTGCTGGCGCAATATCCGCGATGACGGCGTGGTTGAAAAATTATTCATCGTAGGAGACGACGTGAGGAGACTCTAATTTTCTTCGGCAATCGAAATCGAGTTAGAGTCTCCTCACGTCGTCTCCTACGAATTAATTATCTGCCGCACCTCGAAAGTATCGCAGTCTTGAAATTTGGTGAAGCGGGCCAGTTCTTTTTGCAGGGCTTTGCTGTCCGAAAATCCTTCCTCAAAAAACAACCGATGAATCAGTAGCCTGCGTTTGGCCCGGTCAGCTTTGGCGTCCATGCGCCCGATGAATTTGTCGCCGCACAGAATGGGGAGGACGAAGTAACCGTATTTTCGTTTGGCGGCGGTGACGTAGCATTCGATGACGTAATCGAAATTAAAGAGCCAGCGCATCCGCTCGCGTTGGATGACGAGGTTGTCGAATGGGGAAAGGATGCGGATGAGTTTTTTTTGCAGCGGAGCAGCTTGGGACAAGGCTTCCGGGAGAGCATAGCAAGGAACGTCCGGGAATTCAGTCACGCGCAATTCGATCGCTTCGCCGTTTTTCAACAGTCCACGCAAAGCCGTCTTCACCTCCCCTGCCCGCTCGGCGTCTTGCAGGTAATGGAGTTCTGACAACCGCGCGACACCGAGGGCACGCAAGGCACGTTTGATATGAAATTCACCGGCCTCGAGCTTGGTCGGCATGGTTTGATCAATGGCGGCTGGAATAATTCGTTCAGGCAGATCAAAGACTTTTTGAAAACCCTGACGATTACGGATCATCACTTGGCCGCGCATCCATAATTCGTGCAAGGCGCGTTTTTCGATTTTGCTCGGGGCGACGTTCGACCAACCACCGACGAAGGTTTTGCTTTCCACGTCGCGGAGCAAAAGCGCGCCTTTGCTTTTGATCCTCGTCATCATCCGGCGCATGGCGCGTTTTAATTCCGGCGATTCATCGGACCAATGGCCTTCGCGTTTGAACTTTTGCATCAAGGGCCGGGAGAAACGGAAATCGCACATCGGCAGATAGGACGCGGCATGGTTCCAGTATTCGAAGACGGCGCGGTCGGGGTCGTGCAATTGATGCAGCATGTCGGGCTGGTAATCCGGCACACGCGACCAAAGGACGTGGTGATGGGCGCGTTGGACGACGGAGATGGTGTCCACCTGGATGTAGCCAAGGTGTTCGACGGTCCGAAGGACGGCGGGTTTGCCTTGGCCGAAAGGGGCGGCGTTTTCCGCCAAGCCCTGGGCGCGCAAAGAGATCAGGCGGGCTTGGGCCAAAGAAATAGATTTCACAAAATTCACACGGCCAGATTGACAGAAAATTCGAAGCACGAAACTCGAAATTCGAAACAAATTCCAATGGGCAAATTTTAGAAATTCAAAACCTGCGAACACCGTCATCGTCTCGAAGCCCCCCCTCGTTTGTAATTTGCTGTTTTATTTCATTCGGATTTGTTTCGTGCTTCGGATTTCGAGCTTCGAATTTTCTTTGTCACCGATTTGCGATTGTTGGCACTTATACGGTAATATGAGGACTACTGAAATGATTTCGGCGGCAGAACTAAATGACTCCGACCTGGTCGCGGAAAGTTTGCGCGGCAACCGGGAAGCTTTTGGCCAGATTGTGGCGCGTTATCAGACGCTGATTTGTTCGCTGGCTTACAGCGCGACCGGCAGTTTGGCGCAGAGTGAAGATCTGTCGCAGGAAACTTTTCTCACGGCCTGGCAACAGCTTTCCAAATTGCAGGAACCGGCGAAACTGCGCTCGTGGCTTTGCGGCATTGCGAGAAATCTCAGTCGGCGGACGCATCGCGATGCGTCGCACGAGCCAACGCATGGGGCGGAGCAAATAGAAGTAGCGCACGACTCGGTCGCGCTTGATCCGCATCCGCTTCAACAAACCATCACCCGCGAAGAAGAAGGGATTTTGTGGCGTTCGCTGGAGCAGATTCCCGAGACTTATCGTGAGCCGCTGATTTTATTTTATCGCGAACATGAATCGGTGGAACGAGTGGCGCAGGCGATGGAATTATCAGAAGAGGCGGTCCGGCAACGCCTGACACGCGGGCGGAAACTTTTACACGAACAGGTTTTGGCGTTCGTCGAAGGCGCGCTGGAGAAGACGAATCCCGGGAAGGCGTTTACGTTTGGTGTGCTGACGGCTTTGCCCGTTGCGGCAACCACCGCCAAAGCCGCCACGGTGGGCACGGCGTTGGCCAAGGGCGGCGCGACGGCAAAAAGCGCGCTGACCGTTGGGACACTCGGCGGTCTGTTCGCAGTGTTGGGCGGCTCTTACATTGGCTGGAAAGCCCACGCCGATGAGGCCAAATCACTCCGTGAACACCAATTCATGCGGCAGATGATCGGCTTCCGCATGGTCATAACCCTGCTCATTTTCGCCGGATTTATCATTCTCAAAAAAATTGATTTTTCTCACGAACCATTGCTGAAACAAAGTCTGCAAGCTGGGTTCCTTTTCGTGATCACGGTCATCGGGCAATTGTTTTATGGTTTCGCCTGCCACCGCCAGCGGCAGATTCAAATCGAAGATGGCACCTGGAATGAAGTCGAGTGGAGAGTGCCCCGACGGGAAACTGAACCCAAGTTGAATCAAGCCGGTGGCCAGACGAAATGGCAGGCCCGGCTCAAAGCGGCCAAATTTCTGGCCTTCGCCATCGTGATGTATGCGATCATGGCAGTGTCGTCCCCTTGGGCCAAACACCCTGGGCAAGCGACCGTGTTTACGGCCGCCTTGATTATGATGTTGCTCTTGGCCGTTCGCGGCTGGTTGAATCGTCCGCGCTACCTGATCCCCCATACCGGCTGGACGGTGGCCCTGCCCGCCATGATGGGATTGCTGACCCTGTGGATATTCAATGCTGGACGTTACGCCGCGAATTCAAAATTGACAGCGGCCAACGGCGTCACGCCAGACGTCGTGCTGCTGTTCAATGGCACTGTGATCCTGGCCTATGCCCTCTTCACTGGATTTCTTTACTGGAAGGGCAGAAGTGAATCTCGAAGTGCGACGCGCACGGAGTGACGCGCCCTACCTTCACGCGCCATGGCAAATTGTGCCACCACTAATCAGTGCGCGAGTTCGCCTTTTATGGCGTCGCCAGGGATATCCAAGATTTGAAAGTTGGCGATGGTTCTCATGGTTTTGTGGTCGGCGAAACTCCAGACGACTTTTTTCTCGCGAGTGACTTCAATCAGGTGTGGCGCTTCGCCGAAATGATTATGACCGACCCAATTGGCCATCACGGTGTTGCCGTTGGGCAGGCGTTGCAGGCCGGCCATGTATTTTAAACTGACGCCCGGCAAGTCCGGGTTTTTGACTTCCCAGACGGTGACGCTGTTGGTGTCGGTTTCGAAAACGCGCGAACCGTTTTTGGCTTCGCCGCAGGAGATCAGGGTGTGGCCATCGGGCAGGCGGATGGCAGCGTGCGGCCCGCCAGCGGCAGGGATGGTGGCCAGGACCTTGCCGTCTTGATCGTATTCTTTGACGACTTCATCGCCGGTGTGGCAGACGAGATAATGGCCGTTCGGCAATTTGCGCGCCGTGCGCATGTACATGTGCCCACCATCTTTTCCTTCGGGCAAAAGCCGGATTTCTTTGGCGATTTGGCCGGTGGATGTGATTTCCAATAGACGCCCGGCATTACATTCGCCGACCATAGTGTTGCCGTTGGGTAAACGCTGGCATGTGTGGACTTCGCTTTTCGATTCATACGACCAAACCACTTTTTTATCGCGCGTGATTTCTTTGACGGCGTGATCGGTGCTGAAGAGAAGATTGCTGTTGGGCAAAACCCAGAGATCGTTGCAGGCGGTGGTGGTTTGATATTCCCATTCCACTTTGCCCTCGGCGGAAACGATGAAGACTTTCCCTTGCAGATAATCGGTGCAGGCAAAGCGATGGCCGTGGCCCTGTTGAATGGCGGGTTGGGCCAGAGTGGTCAGGACGGCGGTTAAAATTACAAGGCAAAGTATCTTCACGGGCTTATTGGAAGGCAGATAGGCTTTGGTGGGAAGTGGAAAATGAGCAAATACATCTAAAACGGAGCGCGGTTCTGTGAACCGCAGCAGGTGGAATGGAAAAGAGTTTAGAATAATATAATCGGC
>CAIYOY010000048.1 GCA_903927905.1 uncultured Verrucomicrobiales bacterium
ACTCCACACCTTCTGCCCGGCGACGCTGCTGCGGGTCACAGACCCGCGCTCCGGCCCCACTGAAGTATGCTCCATTCTTCAAAGTAGCCCACTACCTTATGATTTTGACATTTTGCCCATGCCGCCTAGAATCACCTCCGAAAACAACTCAATAATTTGGTCCAGTATTGCGCTGTTTGTCATGCTTTTATGAATTTGTTTAGGTCACTTGGACTAACCCTGTTGCTGTTTCCCGCCAGTCTTCTGGCGTCGGATAATTGGGACAGTCGTTTTGGCACGGCCCCCTATACTGACGCCCCGATTTACGCGCTGGCGACCCAAGGGAATCAAGTCTATGTCGGCGGCGAATTCACCACAATATCCGGCCTCCCGGCCACTGGTCTGGCCAAATGGAATGGCACGGCCTGGGAAACGGTCGGGGGCGGGGTGGATGGCTACGTTTATGCCATCGCGATCAGCGGCACGAATGTTTATGTGGCCGGCTCTTTCACCCAGGCAGGCACGGTCCCAGCCTTAAACATCGCGCTCTGGAACGGCTCGACGTGGTCTGCTTTGGGCAACGGGATTGACGATGATTTTGGCGATGCCGAAGTCTATGCGCTTGCGGTCAGCGGAAGCACTCTTTACGCGGGCGGTTATTTCAATGTGGCCGGAAGCGCCACCGCCACGAACATCGCCAAATGGAACGGCACAACTTGGTCGGCCCAAGGCAAGGGGTTAAATTACGTTGGCACTAATACTCAGGCGGTCGCTTCCGTTTCCGCGCTGGCCTTTGATGGCACCAATGTCTATGCGGGCGGTTTTTTTAATCGGGCGGGAACACAAACCGTCACCAACATCGCCAAGTGGAACGGAACGGCCTGGTCGAAACTCGCCGGGGGGTTGGATTATGTCGCGGTGCTGTCTTCTGACACATCCACGCCATCGGTGGCGACGCTGGCGTTGAACGGCTCGTTGCTTTACGCCGGCGGCACCTTCAATATTTCCGGGTCGCAGGCTTTGAATTATCTGGCCGTCTGGAATGGCACCAACTGGTCAGCCGGTCTCAGTGGAACGGATGACGACGTGGAATCAATTCTAGTCACGACCAACGGCACTTACATCGGCGGCAGTTTCACCACCGTGGACGGGGTGGAAGCAAACGGCGTTGCGCACTGGAACGGAAGCAATTGGGACCCGCTCGACACCGGATCGGACGGAAGTGTCTTAGCCCTGGCCCTGTCGGGCGGACGATTGTTTGCTGGCGGGAATTTTGGCGCGCTGGGTGAAACGCAGGCTGTTAACTTTGGGCTCTGGGACGGGAATCAGTGGACGGCGGCGATTCCTTCGGGGGCCAACGGCATTTTGGGATCGGTCAATGGGCTCGCGGTGACTGGCGCCAACATTTATGTCGGCGGCGCGTTTGATCATGCCGGCAGCACCGCCGCCAACAATGTGGCCCGGTGGAATGGAACCGTCTGGCAGGCCTTGGGCGGAGGCGTTGACGGCCCGGTTTTTTCCGTGGCGGTGAATGGAAATAATTTTTTGGCCGGCGGATCGTTCGTGGAAAATTCCTCCGGCGCGACCAACATCGCGCTCTGGAATGGCACCAGCTGGCAGGCTTTGGGCAACGGGGTGGGGGACTCGGTCAATGCAGTCTTATTCAACGGGACCAATATTTTTATCGGCGGGAATTTTACCAACAGCGGAACCACGGCCTTATACTACGTCGCGCAATGGAATGGAACAAGCTGGCAACCACTCGGCGGCGGGTTTGATGGCCCGGTCAATGCCCTGGCCGCGATCGGCACGGATATTTATGCCGGGGGCAGTTTTGGCAATGTGGCCTCGAATATCGCGCGTTGGAATGGTTCGCAATGGCTGCCTTTGGGCACCGGCCTGGATCAACCGGTCCAGGCGCTCGCAGTGCAGGGGGCCAATCTGTTGGTCGGCGGAAGTTTCACCAATGCCGGCGGAGTTTTAGTCAACAATCTGGCCCGATGGAACGGCGCCGGTTGGTCTGATGTCGGCGGCGGGACGGATGGCGGCATTGGCGCGCTGGCCGCAGTCGGAAATAATTTATTTGTCAGCGGCACGTTTGCCAACGCCGGAACGACCGGCGCGGCCAATATCGCGAAATGGAATGGCACGACTTGGACTCCCTTGGGAGCGGGCCTGAACAGTTCAGGCTTCGCGCTGGCGGCGGATGCGACCAATGTTTATGCGGGCGGAGCTTTTACCAGCGCGGGGGCCGAAGCGTCTTTTAGTTTCGGTATCTGGAATGATCTCCAGCCTTACGTGTGGATTTCGCCCGCATCACTTGATCAGCCCGTCAGCGCGGGAACCAATCTGATTTTTACGGTCACGGCCTTGGGCGCGACGCCATTGAGTTATCAATGGCAGCGGAATGGAATTAATATCTCCGGAGCCACGACCACCAGTTATACGCGCAGCAATGTGCAAAATGCCGACGCCGGCCTATACACGGTGCTGGTGGCCAATGCCTATGGGACGAACGTGAGTGATCCGGCCTCTGTGTTTTTAGATGGAGCCACGGTGTTCACCGATAATTTTGAATCTGGGACAGTGACGAATTGGACAACCGTGACCGGCGGCACTGCTTTGACAGTCGCGTCCGCACCGGCCCATAGCGGCACGCATAGCGCGTTGTGTTCCGTTTCGACCGCCAAGATGTATCACAATCTGGGCGTGGAACTGGATGGCCACACTCGCGCCACGTTCTGGATGTTTGACACGAACAGCACGCAAAACCGCTGGTTCGGCGAAGTGCGCGGTTATACCGGAGGAGGCTATGGCAGCGGAACCTTGAAGCAGACCCTGGGCATCGGCCGGTATAACGCGGCATTTGGCACGGAAACCGGCGACCTCGCCGGTGAAACCGCCATCGCCACCAACTACCAGGGCCAACTGTTGAGCGGCACCAACCAGGGCTATCTGAATCTTAATCAACCGTCCGATCCCGGCCGCACCAATGGCTGGCATAAATTCCAAATCGAACGACAGGCCGACGGGACCACCATTGATTATTTCGTGGATGATGATTTGCGGGACGAGGAATCTGATGCTTCTCCGGTGACCTGGGACAGCACCTCCATCGGCTCGGTCGGCACCGGCGCGACGAATGGAAACGTTTGGTTTGACGATGTGTTGATTGAATATCTCGATCCGCCAACGATTACGGTACAACCCGTTGACCATACGACGAACGCAGGTTCTACCGTGGTGTTTAATGTGACGGCCACCGGAAATTTTCTCACCTACCAATGGCAGTTGAACGGGTTAAGCATCGCCGGGGCGACGATGAGTCAACTATCAGTGGCCAACGCGCAGGCCGCTTCCGCCGGAAATTATTCGGTGGCGGTGGCCAACGGCATCGGCACCACGATGAGTGACAGCGCAGCTCTCTCGCTCTATGTGAAACCTTCCATCCTCGTCCAGCCGCAGGGGCAAACGGCTCCCGCCGGATCAAACCTCGCGCTGCAAGTCATCGCCACCGGCACGCCTTCCAGCCTGGCGTACCAATGGCGGCGCAACGGCGCCAATGTGGCCAATGCCACGCAAAGCGAATTGGCCTTGTTGGATGCCGCGACCAACAACGCTGGCAGTTACACCGTGGTCATCACCAATGTGGCCGGAGTGATCACGAGCGCAGTGGCGTTGGTGACCATCACGAATGCGGCTCCGGTCATCGTCAGTCAACCACAGGATATCACGGTCAATCAGGGCGCGGCGGCGACGTTCGCGGTGGCCGCGACTGGCAGCGAACCGCGGGCCTATCAATGGCGATTGAACGGCAGCAATATTTCCGGCGCGACGAACACCGCGTATCGGCGGAGCGGATTGCAACCGGGAGATGTCGGAAGTTACTCGGTGGTGGTGACCAATGCTTTTGGCCAGGCGACCAGCGCCAATGCCGTTCTGTTCCTGAACATCCCGCCCACGATTACGACTCAGCCGCAAGGTTTGACGACTTTGTATGGCAGCAATATCACCCTGTCCGTGGTCGCCGCTGGAACCGCGCCGCTGAATTATCAATGGCGTTTCAACGGCACAAATATTGATGGCGAAGGCGACAGCACGCTCTCTCTGACGGATGTGCAATCGAGTGACACAGGCAGTTATTCTGTGTTGGTGCAAAACATCGCCGGCACCATCATCAGTTCAAATGCCGTGCTGATCGTCAACGGGCCGCCGTCCATTTTGCAATCGCCGCAGGACCAATCCGTTTCCGCCGGAAGCAACGCCACCTTCACCGTGCTGGCGGCCAGCACGACCGCGCTGGCCTATCAGTGGCTTCTCAATGGCACCAACCTCGCCGGGGCCACCACCAGCGCGTATGTGCAAAACAACGTGCAATCGGCCAATACCGGTTTTTATTCCGTCACCGTCAGCAATGTTTATGGCGGGGCGGTGAGCGATCAGGCGTTGCTCACGCTGGATGGAGTGGTCGTTTTTTTTGATGGATTTGAAAGCAATAATCTCGCCGGCTGGACCAATCTGGCCGGAGCCACCAGTTTGACCGTGTCCACCAATCAAGCGCACGGCGGCACCAATAGCGCGCTCTGCGATATTTCTTCGGACAAGATGTATCATGCGCTGCCTTATGCCGTGGAAAACCATTGCCAGGCGACATTTTGGATCTATGACGATCAAGGGCCCCAGACTCGTTGGTTCGGCGAGGTGCGCGGTTATGGCGGGAATTACGCTGCCACCCCGAATCAAGTCCTCGCCATTGGCCGTTACGACGCGGCTTTTCCGACCAATCAAACCGGCGATCTGAACGGGGGATTGGTGGATACCAATTATTATCAGGCCCAAGTTGTGAACGGCGACAATGCCGGCTTCCTTAATCTGAATGTTTCCGGCGCGCCAACCCGTTCCGTCGGCTGGCATAAATTCGTCATCGAACGCGAAGCCGACGGCGTGACCATTGATTTTTACATGGACAATGTTGCCGCCGGAACGGTCTATGACGCCGACGACGTTGATTGGGACGCAGTGACCATTGGTTCGACCGGCACCGACAGCACCAATGGCAATGCTTGGTTCGACGATGTGAAAGTGGAATACCTGGACGTGCCGCAAATCCTCACCGATCCGCAGGATTACTACGCCAACCTCGGCGGCACTGCGACGTTTTCGGTCGAAGCCACGGGAAACGTGACCGGTTATCAATGGCAATTCAACGGCACGAACATCGCCGGCGCGACCACCTCCAGTTTAACGCTCAATAACGTACAGACCAACAATCTCGGCAATTATTCGGTCTGGGCCATGAACGGCATCGGCCCGGCCTTGAGCGGCGACGCTATTTTGGATACCAATGTTCCTCCGGCCATTGTCACTTCTCCGGTCAGCCAAACGGTTTTGCGCGGCACGGAGGCGTTGCTTTCGGTGGATGCAACCGGAACAGATCCTCTCGCTTACCAGTGGTATTTGAACAACACGCCCATCACCGGGGCGACGGATTCCCTCTACGATTTAGTCAGTGCGTCCCTTTCAGATAGCGGAACCTACACCGTCGTGGTAACCAACGGCGGCGGCAGCGTCACCAGTTTACCCGCAACATTGCTCGTACGACTGCCGCAAGCGCCTAAATTCCAAATGAGCATCAACTCGAATCAATACACCGTGACCATGTCCGGAGAATCCAACGGCAATTACACCATCCAGACCTCGACCAATCTGGTGCAATGGATTCAAGCCACCAACCTGACCCTGACCAATAATGCATTTCTGCTGCTCGATTCTCCCACCAACCGGTTCCAGTTCTATCGGGCCATAGGGCAATAATGCCCTGCGATATTACGCTCCAAATCAAGCGACCAAAATTCTATTCACGCCATGAATAGATTATCGGGTTCTTTCTCGAAGAATGCGTTTTATCAATCGGGTTAGATTTTTGAGCACAAGTTCATGTTCCCAAATCCGTAAAACCCGCCAGCCTTGTTTACGAAGGCGGCGACCGACCAACAGATCTCGTCGCTTATTACGCAAGAGTTTTTCCCGCCAATATAACTGATTGCTCTTGGGCGGACGTGAATGCGCAGGACATCCATGCCAGAAACAGCCATCAACAAAAAGGGCAAGCCGATCTTTTGGAAACACAAAATCCGGCTTGCCTTCAAGGTTATGGTTGCGCCTCCAACCCGTCATCTGATTTGTCCGAAAAATGCGAATAAGCGCCAGTTCCGTGTCCTTATTTCCTGATGATCGAATTTGGGACATCACCTTTGAACGCTTAGTTTTGCTAAAAACATCAGCCATCATCCGATTGCATGTTTAAGATGATATCGGCTATTGTTCTGAAATTAGAGCCTTCAGTTTTTGTAATGATCTGAAAATGTCTCGTTAATTGCGCGACAGAAAATAAACCAATTCCCATTCGGCCAATGAGTTTTCGACCTCGCCTGCTTCGACTGCTGTCATTTGGATTCGTCACTCCAATTTTTGTGCCCAGTTTTGATTGCTTAGAGCTTGCGCCAATGTGTTCGATAAGGTTTTCCAACACTTCAGGCGTGAGTCCATTGCCATCATCGCGGACTATGATCCTGGAAAAGCGTGGGGCGTCTGTAAGGATTGTTACTTGAGTGGCATCCGCATCGTATGCGTTAGAAATCAGTTCTCGCAAAGCCGAAGATGGCTGGCGATAAATTCCTTCCGTAATACGAACGAGAACGCGCTCATCGGTTTTCAGCCTTGCCTGAATAGGCTTCCCGGTTGCTAAAGTTTTCGGTATGTCGTTCGCTAATTTACCCATATGTATGGTTAGACGTGTATGCCTGAAAACTCCAGCAGCACTCGTAAAACGGTCTGCGCAAGCGGCGGCGGGACTGCATTTGTCACTTGCTCCATTTGTTTACCAAATGAACCGTAAATTCGAAAACTATCTGGAAAACCTTGCAGCCTGGCTGCCTCGCGTGCGGTGATGCTTCTTGCTTCGCTATGATGAGCGGGAGGCGCACGATGGCCGGAAAAAAGGGTGTTTGAGGGGCGCGAAGGATGCAGCCGACGATACGACATAGGCCCAGTTCCCGGTTCCAAAGCGGCGATTTTCTTCATGACTCGTTTGGAATGTTGCATGGCAAAATGATTTGAGATGCCAGGGTAATTATGATCGGGATCGTAATCATCTGGCCGAACCGGAGGAGTTGGCAAATCTTGCAACGCTTTTGCCACGTTCAATTCCGGCTTCTTCAATTGCGCCAGACGATCAAGAATTTTTTGTTTATCGAGTTTTTTTGGGGTAATCAGAAAAAATGCTCGTTTCCGTTTTTGGGCAACGCCAAAATCGGCCGCGTTCAGCAACACTTGGCAAACAAAATAACCTCCTTCGGTAAGCACTTCCTCAAACTTCTCCAGCCGGCCTTCATGCTGTTCCGCCAGCACCATGGAAACATTTTCAATAAGAGCGCAGCTTGGCTTTAGTTTGGTGATGGCTCGGGCCACGGCCACAATAATCTGGTTGCGTGGATCAACTGGATCACGAGGACCAGCCATGGAAAACCCTTGACATGGGGGGCCCGAAACCACGATTGACGGCGGTGAGGAGCCATTAAATGGTTTAAGTAATTCAGCGCAACGATCCAAAATAGTGGTGGCTCGCACACTCCCTTCAAACGGTTCCGCATCAGGAAAATTATTTTTAAAAGTTTTAAGGGCGGCGGCATTAAGGTCCACCCCGGCGACTATTCTCATGCCAAGCTGTTGGGCAGCAAGGGATAATCCCCCCATCCCGCAACATAAATCCACCACTGCGGGGGATTGAGGACGGCTAGGCGTTTCCAAAGAGCGCATGACATGACTGTCGTGTGTCTTCTGCGCTTCCGCACCATTGATTGGTTGCATTGTTGCGAACATTTAAATATCCACCGGTTTAATGCTTTTCTACATCGCCGCTGCTGACTTTGCGATGTTTTTCTCTTTAGCCGTCCTTTTCAATGTTAATATACGTTTAGGTTGGGTTGCTGGCCAGGGCAATATCGAGAACATTGTTAGCGAATTCCCCGGTGCATCGCCGTCTTAATAGGTGAGCTGCAGAACCTTAATTTCCATCTCTTCCTCGTTCGCCTGACGGCTACCTGACCCCTTCCTGACGGCTCGAACCTCGATAAAACCCAATGTTTACAGGGCACCTTACGACCTGACGGCTTTTTCACCCCCCAAGTATGTAATAGCCACCCCAAAGCCCAAAATCGGCCCCTTAATTTTGCTTTCCTTTCTCTGCCCGGGTTTTAATATCCGGCTGTAATTTGCAAAATCTGCACGTTTGCAGGCTAAAAACTATATGCCATTAACACATACAAAAGATCTGTTCGCCAAGGCTCTCAAGGGGAAATACGCCCTCGGCGCGTTTAACGTCAATAACATGGAGCTGCTCCAGGCCATCGTGGAGGCTTGCGAAGAGGAAAAAGCTCCGGTCATGCTCCAGATCTCCAAAGGCGCACGCCAATACGCCAACCCGGTCTATCTCAAAAAGCTGATCGAAGCCGCCGTCAGCCTCTCCAACATCCCCATCGCCGTCCACCTAGACCATGGCGACTCCTTTGAACTCTGCAAGGAGTGCATTGATGAAGGTTTTACCAGCGTCATGATTGATGCCAGCCACGATCCCTTCGAGAAAAACGTCGAAGTCTGCCGCCGCGTGGTCGAATACGCCCACAAACATAACTGCGTCGTCGAAGGCGAACTCGGCATGTTGGTCGGCGCCCAGCACGACGACGGCGAAGAAGGCGGTGCTTATTCCAAGGGCGGCAATTACACGCACCCCGAGGAAGCCGTCGAATTCGTCCGTCAATCCGGCGTGGATTCATTGGCCGTCGCCATCGGCAACTCACACGGAGCCTACAAATTCAAAGGCGAACAACATCTCGATCTCGAACGCCTCAAAGCCATCAAGAAAGCGTTGCTTGATGCTGGCATGGGCGATTATCCCCTCGTGCTGCACGGCGCGAGCAGCGTGCCGAAGGAATTGGCCCAGGAAATCAACAAATACGGCGGCAAAATGGGTGAAGACACCGCCGGTGTGCCGGAAGCGGACATCGAAATCGCCCGCCGCGTCGGTTGCACGAAGGTCAATATTGATACCGATCTTCGCTTGGCCATGACGGCAGCGATCCGCAAGGTCTTCGCTGAAAACCCGAAAGAATTTGATCCCCGCAAATATCTCGCGCCAGCCCGCAACAAGGTCAAAGAACTCGTCCGCCACAAGGTGCGTGACGTGCTGTGCTGCGCCGGACATGCGTTTGATTGATTCGCCGTTATTTTAGATTCAATAACAGCCGAAGCGATTCGGCTGTTATTTTTTTGGGGCTAAAATGAGCCATAATGACACTAATTGGCTTTATGCCAGTTTTAATTATAGGGACATAATTACCCACTTCAATTCCGCGCCAAAATCACACAAAGTCATAAATATCTAATTTTAAGGTGTTTATGAATTTCGCGTTTCCGATTTAAATCTTGGCATAATCTACGCTATATCCCATTCGCAGATGTTTATCGAACAACTATAAACAACAAAACAAAACGAAAGGAACCTGATTTATGATTCTGACAAAATGGCAATTACCCAATCGCTCGTGCCGTCCGGCTTCGACCTTGCAGGACGAGCTGGATCAACTGTTCGGCCAAGCCTTTGGCCGCACCCGGGAATCCGTGCTGAGCGGATGGTCGCCCGCGCTGGATCTTTATGACAACGCCGAGAAAACCGTGGTCAAAGCCGAACTGCCCGGTCTGAAAAAAGAAGACATCAACATTTCCCTGCAAGACGGCGTGCTGACCGTTTCCGGGGAACGCAAGGAAGAGAAGGAATTTGAAACGGCGGAAACCTATCGCTCCGAACGGTTGCTGGGCCGGTTTCAACGCAGCATCCGTCTGCCGAGCCCGGTGGAAACCGACAAGATCAAAGCCACCTACACCGATGGTGTGCTGACCGTGACGCTTCCGAAAACGGAGGCCGCCAAACCCAAAAACATTCCCGTCAACGTCAACTAAACCGCTTGGGTCCGGTCAATTCCGGCCCGGCAACAACGAAAGGATATTATGAGCGCAGTATGTCAAACACAAGAGTGCGAGGTTCAAGCAACCGCGCCGGAACGCGGCTACATCACGCCCGAAGTGAACATTTTCGAAACCCAGGACAATTACGTCCTGCAAGCGGAAGTGCCGGGGGTGAACAAGGAAGGACTGGAGATCACCGTGGACAATAACGTCCTGACGCTGATTGGTCGCCGTCCGCAGAACACGGAAATTCCCCCGACCGACCTGCTTTATCGCGAATCGCGCGAGGCCGATTTCCGCCGCAGTTTTGAACTGGACCGGACGATTGATTCCGGTCGGATCGGCGCAAAGCTGGAGCAGGGTATTCTGACCGTGACCCTCCCGAAAGTGGAGAAGTCCAAACCACGGCAGATCACGGTAAGCTAAACGGTCTCCAAAACATTCAGAAAAGCCACGGACTTCGGTTCGTGGCTTTTTTTCTTTCATAACTTCGGATTCGGTCACGAGCGATCGCAGCTCGGGTGCCGCGCTGGTTTTTGTCAGGGAGGGCTTGTTTTTTCCTGCGAACATGGAAAAATAGCAGTTAAAGCCAACATGAGAAAAAATGTGAGCGGAGATATAGGGACGCGCCTGAAGTTTTGGGGCGTGCGCGGCTCCATTCCCTCGCCCGGGCCGGAAACCGTCCAGATCGGCGGCAACACTTCCTGTGTGGAATTGCGGGTCAACGGCGAGATCCTGATTTTGGATGCGGGTTCGGGAATTCGCCGGCTGGGCCAGGCGCTGGCCCGGGAATTTAAAGACCAGCCCATGGCACTCAACTGGTTGATCACCCATACTCATTGGGACCACATCCAGGGATTTCCATTTTTCATTCCCGCTTACAATCCCAGGAATAAAATCCAGATTTACGGCTATGAAGGAGCGCGCCAGGGTTTGCAACGGACGCTTTCAGCCCAGATGGAAAGCCCTTATTTTCCCATCAGCATGCAACAAATGCCCGGACATATCTCCATCCGGGAGGTCAAAAGCATGGCTTTCAGGGTCAACACGGTCCCGGTGCGCGCGCACTTCGTAAATCATCCGGGCGTATGTGCGGGTTACCGCATCACCACGCCGGGTGGCGATGTTTCTTTTGTGCCGGATGTGGAATTGCTTCGTCAACCGAACGGTGATCTGGAGGCCAACGAAAAGAACCGGAAGCTTTTGCAATTCGTCCAAGGATCGGAAGTGCTGATTCTCGATTCGCAATACGACGCCGCAGAATACTCCACCCACGTTGGCTGGGGCCATAGTTGTGTGGAGGATTCAATCATGCTGGCGGTCAAGGCCGGGGTGAAAAAACTTTTCCTGTTCCATCACGACCCGGACCATCACGATAAAAAAATCAAGGAAATGGTCAAACAGGCCCGGAAACTGGCCGCAAAGCACAAGTCCCCCATCGTCATCGAAGCGGCCCGGGAAGGCTTGGAATTATTCTTGCCGGCCAAAACCACAAAACTTCGTTAAACGTGTCGCCCGCTGTTTTTTTTGATCGAGATGGGACTTTGATCGGCGAGAAAGATTATCTTTCGCGCCCCGAGCAAGTGGTGGTTTATCCCGGGGTCGGCCCGGCGTTGCGCCGGTTGATGGAGGCAGGTTTCAAACTTTTTATTGTCACCAATCAATCCGGCGTGGGCCGCGGCTATTTCACGCTGGACGATGTGGCCAAAGTCAACGCCCAGGTCATCAAAGAATTGGCCCGCGACGGAGTTCGGTTTGAAAAAATTTACATCGCGCCGGAAGCCCCAGAACAACCCAGCCGTGGTCGCAAACCCTCCCCGCAATTTCTTTTCGACGCGCGCGATGAATTCGGGATTGATCTGGCGCAAAGTTATTTCATTGGCGACAAGATGATTGACCTGGAATGTGGCTGGAACGCCGGGGCGAAAAGCATCCTGGTGCGGACTGGCTATGGGGCCAAGGTGGAGCAAACAAAGGATAGTAAATTGGCCAAGACTTTGATCGCCGATAATGTGCCGATGGCGGCTGAGTGGATACTGCTTGCGTGAAATCGTGGGAAGGCCATATTAACCGTAGTTGATAGTCAATTTTTGGAGAAAGAATTTTTATGAAAAAATGGATCATTCGCATTGTTTTAGCAGTCGTCGTTTTATTGGTCATCGGTTTCATCGTCGTGGCGGTGCAATTGGACGCCATCTTGAAGAAGAGCGTGGAGACCATCGGGCCAAGCGTGACCAAGGTGGATGTGAAACTGGAGATGGCGCATCTTTCGGTCATGGGTGGCAATCTCAAGCTCAAGGGTTTGCTCGTCGGCAATCCGCCCGGTTACAAGTCCGATTTCTCCATGAAGCTCGGCAGCATCGAAGTCACGGTCAAACCCAGCTCCATCTTTTCCGACAAGGTGATCGTGGACAAAATTGACATCGAAGGCGCGGAGATGACCATCGAAGGCGGAATCAACGATAACAACCTGACGAAAATTCAGGCCAACGTGAACGATGTGGTCGGCGGCGCGACTCCGGAGGGCGGACAGAAAGGTTCGCCGCCTCCGTCGGAAGGCGGCAGCAAGAGCGGGAAGAAATTACAGATAACGGATTTTGTGATGAACGGCACGAAGGTTCACGCCACCTTGTCGGTCTTCGGCAAGACATTGACCATTCCCACGTTGACCATCCCGAGCATCCACCTGACCAATCTCGGGGCCGGTTCCGATGGCGTCACGCCGGGCGAATTGACGCGGGACGTGATCAACGAAGTCACCAAACAGGTCATCCCTGAACTGACCGCCGAAGCGACGAAGGTGGGCAAAGGCGCGCTGGACGCCGTGGGTAATTTTGGCAAAGACGGCGGGGATAGCGTGAAAAAAGCCACCTCCGGCCTGAAGAGTCTTTTCGGGAAATGAGTTGAAAGAAGTTGCCCATGCGGAAAGAGTGTGGCAGGTATTAAATCATGCCTGCGATGCAACACGATTTTCTTCGATGTGATCGCCGCGCCTTTATTCGTCAGAGCGCCGCGCTGGCCGCAGGCTTATCTTTTTCTCCCCGCCTGTTTGGTGAAACCCGCTCCAAAGCAAATGTCGCCATAGTCTCCTGCAAAACCTACGGGCCGGAAGTAAAAGCCGCGCTGGCCAAGTCCTTCGATCTGATCGGGGGCATTCAAAAGCTGGTTCGAGATAAAACCGTCACGGTTAAACTCAATCTCACCGGCACCAATTTCCAACCTTTCCAAGGGCGGCCCGTCGGCGAAACTTACATGACTCATCCGGCCACGGTCATGGCCTTGACCGCTCTTCTGTTTGACGCCGGGGCGAAACGAGTCCGGTTGGTCGAGTCCACCCAAAGCAAAGCGGCCTTGGAATCCACCCTTGATCTGGCGGATTGGGACGTGCATGCCTTGTCGGCCATGGGGAAAATGGAATTTGAAAACACGCGGAATCTCGGGGTGGGCAAAAGCTACTCCCATCTCAAAGTTCCCGGTGCCGGATATATGTTTTCAGCGTTTGATTTCAATCACGCCTATGAAGACACCGACGTGATGATTTCGCTGGCGAAGTTGAAACGGCACGTCACCGCCGGGGTGACGCTCTCCATGAAAAATATGTTCGGTATCACGCCGAATTCGATTTATGGCGAGCAATCCGGTGACGAGAACGCCACCGCCGGGCGCGGGCCATTGCACAACGCCAAAGAATTTCCCAACGTAAAACTGCCCAACGCAAAATCAGACATCCCCGCGAGCGATCCGACCGCCCGAGTGCCGCGAATAATTGTGGATGTTTGCGCCGCGCGACCCATTCACCTTTCCATCATCGACGGCATCACCGCCATGACCGGCGGTGAAGGCCCCTGGACCGGCCAAGTGGCAACGCTAAAACTGACCAACCCCGGCCTCTTGATCACGGGCTTTAATCCGGTTTCGACCGATGCCGTGGCAACGGCGGTGATGGGCTACGATAATCCCCGCGCGGAACGAGGAGTCCATCCCTTTGATCAATGCGACAATCATCTCCTTCTCGCGGAAAAAGCAGGCTTGGGTTCCGCTGATTTGACGCAAATAGATGTGCGCGGACTGACCATCGTCAAGGCGCGCTATTCGTACGGTTAACCTGTAGCGTCAGGCGTCTCGCCTGACGTAGAGGGCGTGCGTCCCGCCGCCTGGAAAAGGCGTAATACATTCCAACGCTTCAAACAATTTCCAACAACTTTTCTTACGACGGTTATATCCGCCGGGCGAGACGCACCGGCTCTACGGCAGGCGGGACGCCCGCCGCTACACATTTTAAATGAAACATTTTCCAATTGGCGCGTCCAAGGATGGAAAATGCGATTTTTGCCATATTTAAAAAACACAATCGGGTTGATGATTTTGGCCGTGGCTATTTCCGCCAGCGCGGCGGACGCTCCTAAAACTTACCGCAATCCTTTATTGCCGGACGTTAACCTGGCCGATCCGGATCTGATCCGCGTGGACGGGAAATATTATCTCTACGCGACCACTCATGGCAGCGGGTTTGACGTTTATATGTCCGATGATCTGGTTCATTGGACCAATGGCGGCCTGGCCTTCAACGATCCGCGCGGCGGCGATTGGGCTCCCGGCTTGCTTCATTCCCACAGCGATAAAAAATATTATCTCTATTACACCGACTCCATTCCCGACCACCAGGAAGGCGGCCCAAAAAAACAAATCGGCGTCGCGGTGGCCGACAGCCCGCGCGGCCCATTTGTGGACAAAAAAGTTTTTAACGAGGACGCCATTGATGCCCAACCTTTTGAAGACGACGACGGAAAGCTCTACCTCTACTACGTGGATTTATTCCGTGGTTTCAAAATCATGGTTCAACCGATGTCTGATCCGTTGACCAAAAAAGGCGACGCCACTTTGTGCGTTTATCCCACCGAACCCTGGGAAAAAATCAGCGGCGAAGTGACGGAGGGGCCTTACATGATAAAACACAACGGAATTTATTACCTGATGTTTTCCGGCACCGGCGCCGATTCGCCCAATTACGGCCTCGGTTATGCGACCAGCAAATCACCGCTCGGCCCGTTTAAAAAGTACGCGGGCAATCCCGTGGCTCATCGCAGCGATAAAATTTTCGGCCCCGGCCATCACGCCGTGGTGGAAGGCCCGGACAAAAAGCTGTGGCTGGTCTATCATCAAAAATGGAACGAACACCAGGGCTGGCACCGTTTCCTGGCGATTGATCCGATGTGGTTCGATGGCAAGGGCGTCATTCACACCAGAATCTCGCGGGACACTGATGAGCCGGCACCTTGAGCTGTCAAAAACCTGCCGGCTGGAAGCCTGCGCTACG
>CAIYOY010000049.1 GCA_903927905.1 uncultured Verrucomicrobiales bacterium
CTGAAGCTGTTGGGTCAGTGCAACAAGGCTATGGCGGCGTCCGTCAAGACGGAACTTAATATCGTGGTCGACGGTTACGGGTGGCTTAGCAAGGGGCTTAACGTGGACACGATCGCCAAGACCGTTTCTTTGCTCATGTGGGCGCACGACCGCGTCTTGCAGTTGGACGATCGCGAGGCCCGGGCGCGCCTGGTTTCTGTTCAGGCGCAGTTGTCCGCTTTGCAATCGGCCGTGGCCATTGAAGAAAATCAACTGGCGGATTGGACCGACCAATTCAACCGGGTGACTCGCCTGGAAAAAGACAAGGTCGCGAGCGAAGACGAACGCATGCGCAAGCAATTCTCCCTTCAGGCGGCCACGGCGCGCGTGGAAAAAACCAAGGCCGATGCGCTGGCCGCAAGGCGGCAGGTGGAGGAGGCCGAAGTGGAATTGGCCGTGCTGACCATCCGTGCGCCACGGGCCGGATCAATCCTCCAACTAAATGTCCGGGCCGGGGAATACGCCAACGTCATCGCCAGCGAACCGCTGATGATCCTGGGCGACATCACCACCCTGCAAATCCGGGCGGATGTGGACGAACAAAACGCCCCGCTTATCGGCAAAAATCCATCCGGCCAAGCCAATCTCAAAGGCAACCCCGAGCTTAAATTCCCTCTGCAATTTGTTCGCATCGAACCGTTCGTCATCCCCAAAAAATCTTTGACCGGCGACAGCACGGAGCGGGTGGATACCCGCGTTTTGCAAATAATCTTTGCCGTGGATAAATCCGAAGCCCCGCTCTATGTCGGACAACAGGTGGACGTTTACATTGAACAAGCGCCCTGACGACAAACCGTTTCGCGTCATGAATGAACTGATCCCGATTTTTCCTCTCGGCGTGGTGGTCTATCCCGGCGACGAGCTGAATCTCCATATTTTTGAGCCGCGCTACCAACAACTGATCAACGATTGCGCAAAAACCAAAATCCCATTTGGCATCCCCACCGTGCTGGACGAAAAAGTCGGCCGATTGGGCACGCTGGTTGAGTTGGTTGAAATCGCCCATGTCCAAGCCGATGGCCAAATGGACATCCGCACCCGGGGCCTCAGGGTGTTTCGCGTCAGCCGCTTGCTTAAACTGTATCCTGGAAAATTATACAGCGGCGCCCAGGTTTCCTATCTTGAGGAAAACCGGGGAAAAAGCGGCGGAAAATTGATGCTCGAGCTGGTGGCCAAGGTTAAAAAAATCCACCAATTGTTGGCTGTGAAAAAGGAATTCCCAAAAGCCGAGGCTGAATTAACCAGTTACGACCTCGCCCATTATGCCGGGCTGAGCCTGTCCCAGGAATATGAATTACTGGGTCTGGCGGATGAGGGGCAACGCCAAATTTTTCTGCGCCGCCATCTCGAACAGGTCTTGCCCGTGCTGGCGGAGATGGAATCCTTGCAGAAGAAAATCAAACTCAACGGCCATTTTAAAAAACTGCCGGGCTTCGAGCTGTGAAGTTGTGGCGCGGCGGCGGCAGGGATGAAATGGCTGTCCGACATGGATTCGAACCATGACAAAAGCCTCCAAAGGGCCTTGTGCTACCGTTACACCATCGGACAACGCGGTGATAAACTACCTATTTCGTCCGTAACTGCAACCAGAAATCGCGCCGAATTGCCCCCTTTGAACTTGCGACTGATTCATGACCCAAGCATATTGCTTCCTAGCGGCCAGCATAGCTCAGCGGTAGAGCAACGGTTTTGTAAACCGTCGGTCGTCGGTTCGATTCCGACTGCTGGCTCCATCACCTCCAACCCACCGATATCAAGCCATCACTTCGCATGAGGCATAGCGGCCAAGATGGCCATGATCACCATCAGGCCGAGAGAAAGAAGCACCAGCGTGTTCACCGCAAAAACACTCACGCCAAAAACCGCCCGGCGATAACGCGGCCAACTGCGGGAGCGCCACTCCAAAAGGATCAACAACAGAGCGGTCGCACCGAAAAAAAGAACAACATGTTCATGCACGAAAAGGCTCACCCCTAATACGGTTCGAATGAAGGAAGGGAAGACGACCTCGGACTTTTGACAAATTTCGCGCAGCTTTGGCAGGACAAAAATGGCGAAGGCCGACCAGACAAAAATCGCCGGGGCGATGAAAGCGCCCGACTTTAAATAGGTGGCCCAACCGGGCTCGATATTGGTGTTCAAGTTTGTCGTATTCATGGTGGTTACCAAGTTAGGATTGGGAATGTTGGCCACAGTTAGAATGGCCTCCCGCAAGCGACCGGCCAGCGAGTTCTTCACTCCGTTGATTTTCGCAAATTCAGTTTTCAACACGTCCGGCTGGCCGATGCGTTCGACGGCCGTTTCGCAGGCTCTGGTCAAATCAGTTCCAGCCTGCAATTGGTTTTCCATCTCCTCGCGCAAATGGTTTTCCAATTCGTCCAGCGCCTCATCGTTGGCCACCCCACGGGCCAGCATTTGTTGCCGCCACGTTTGGATTTGTTCGTCGAGATTGGCCATAACGATTTAAGCCCGGCGTTTCTTGAGACTAAAGAAAATCCCGCCACCGCCAAGGGTCAGGCCAATTCCCAACAGCAAGCAAAAGAGGTTCATCCCACCCATCGCTCCGTGGTGACGATAAAAGGCCAAGGCGGGCAGAATCAAGGCCGGCCCCAGCAACAGGGCGAGAATGCCGACGGTGATGATAATGATGCGTTTCATAAGGTTCCTTTTTGTTGTTTTGTTGACGTGATTAAATTCACTTTGGAGAGCTTTGGCCGGACCAAGATTCTGCGCAGCGGTTTCAAATGCTATTTTTGCGCTCAACCCTGAACGCATCCGTTCTTCCACCTCCTCGCGCAGATGAATTTCCAATTCCTCCAGCGGCACCGGAGTTTTGATTCCTGCCGTCAGCATTTGCTTCCGCCATTCGGTGATTGCTTGTTCCAGATCAAACATATCGTTCCTTCTATTTCGCTGGTGCCTGAGCTTGTCTGCGGGCAGCTTTTTCCAACCCGACCCCAACGCCGCCCAAAATGGCCATCACTGTGCAAACCCAGAGAAATGAAACCAACAGGTAGCTCACATGTATTTCCGAAGCTTGGCGGTTAAAGAACCCAGGCAAGATTTGAATATACCCCAACACCGCAACCATGCCGGCCACGCAACATCCGGCCCCAATGGCCGTTCTCAGCCACCGGTTACCAATGACGGGAAGCCATTTGTAGCCCTGACGCCAACTTAAAATGGTCAACACCACTCCGGCCA
>CAIYOY010000050.1 GCA_903927905.1 uncultured Verrucomicrobiales bacterium
ACTCCACACCTTCTGCCCGGCGACGCTGCTGCGGGTCACAGACCCGCGCTCCGGCCCCACTGAAGTATGCTCCATTCTTCAAAGTAGCCCACTACCAACCTCTATTTAAGGTTGCTTTTTGGCCCTGTTTTCCGGTATTCTGCGGCATTGTCCGTAATGTGTTGATTTGGATTTTTAAAGAACTCCTGTTACATCCAAAATAATAATTTTCGTGCCTAAAGTTGGATTCCTGAATTTATGAAGAAATGTTTATTGCCCCTGCTCGTCAGCCTGCTTTATCTGAGTGTGACGATAGCCGGACACGCCCAGTCCGGGCTGTCCCTCTATCTCGTCGGCAAAGGCCAGTTTTATTCGCAAACCAATTCGACCACGCCCGTCTTGCAGACGGATGGTCCCTACCGGTTTTCCGCTTTTGTTAATGACGATCCGAGCGATGTCACCAGCGCCACGATCAAGCCGCCGGGCAAATCAGCCCTGACTTTGACCAATGATTCGGGCCAGGTGGATGTGGAAGATCGGTTTACCACGAAGGCGCTCCTGGACGCAGCCTATCCCAGCGGAACCTACACCTTCAACATCGGGACGGTCAACGAAGGGAGCAATTCGGTGTCGCTGAGTTTGACCAATGATGCCTATCCGGTGACCATTCCGCAATTGATCGGCGTCGAGGCCGCGTCACTGATGGATGTCACGAAGCAGTATGCTTTCGCCTGGTATCCTCTGACCAATGGAACGAGCAAAGATTTCGTTTTATTTGAACTTACAGACCAGACCGACTCGAACACACTGCTCAGTTCAGGGAACCCGGGCGATACCTCTGTGAATGTTGCGACCAATGTCGCGGCCATTGTTCCGGCCAACACCCTGACCGCCGGGACGACTTACAAGGTAAAATTGATTTTTGCACACGCCACCGCCGTGAACACGAATGCCTTCGCCAAAGTCCCGGGTGAAGCGGTTTATTACAAGCAAACGTCTTTTTACTTCACGCCGCAAGGGGTGGCACCCTCCTGTACACCCCAACCCTCCGGGTTGGTGAGTTGGTGGCCATGTGAGGACGTTGGGGCCAGCGATCTTATCGGCGGCAACGGAGGATTAGTAAACAACATGGCGGCGAAGTGAACCAAGCTTTTTCGCTTTCGAGAAATTTAAACAGTTATATGCAGGCCGGAACCTCGGGGATGTCCAGCGGGGGCGAGTTGGTGGTGGGGAGCAGTTTTAGCGGCCAGAATATCACGGACCTTGGCGAAGGGATAAATGACAGCACCTGGCATCATTTGGCGGCCACCTACGATGGCGCCAATTTTATGCTTTATCTGGATGGAAACGTGGACATTGCCTCGACGCCCTTGTCGGTCAACACTGCGGCCAGTGGCATAAATTTCTTTGCGGGCGGCCTTTCGTCTGACACCAACCGGGCCATGAGCGGATTGATCGATGAAGTGCGGGTTTACAACCGCGCGCTGTCGCAGAGTGAAGTTTCCGCGATCTACAATGCCGGCAGCATCGGCATGTGCACATCGGCTTCGCAATTCCAAGGTTATCTGCTGCTCAAGGGCGAGATGTTTTTTCAGACCAACTCCAGCGCGCCTGCGGTTAAAGGCAGCGCGCCGTATATTTTCCAAGCGGAGATAAACACGAGTTTTCCCCATGACGCGGTCACCGCCGCCAGCATCCGGCTGCCCCACAGCACAGTCAACAAGCCGCTGACTAATGACTTCAACCAAGACGGTGACTTGGACATCCGGGCGCAATTCTCGTCCCTGGCCGGGATGAATGCCGTCTTCCCCAGCAGCCAGACCAGCTTCACCGGCACACCCGTGCCCTACGCTTTCAACATCGTTACGCCTCAAGGAAGCAATTCCGTCTCCTTCAATCTCTACAATGATATTCTTTTCCCACCCGTTAATCCCCATATCAACAACGCGAACGACGCGCTGAACATGGAGGCGACCAATGACTTCACCTTTACGTGGGATAAATATGCCGGGTCCGGCACCAACGGCACGGCTGGTTTTATCATCTTCTCCATCGAAGACCTGAACGGCAATAAAATCATTGGCAGCAGCGAAGTCCCTGGAACGGTCGGGGCCCTGAGCACCAACGACACCGGGTTCTTCGTGCCAAGCGGCAGCTTGATGGATGGGACGACGTACAAGGCCAAACTGATCTTCGCCAATTTCTGCGGTTACGATTACAACACGTTTAACACGCTGGGGTTGGCCGGTTATTACAAGCAGACGGAGTTTTTCTTCACCCCGATCTCCTCGGATCATTCCGTGATCCAAGTCTTTGCCGTGACCAAAGGCATTGAGTTGACACAAAACGGCGGCAGCGCCGCGAGCATCACCACCAATAACTTCAGCTTCAGCGTCTTTGCCGATCAAACCGATCCCGAAGACGCCATCACCAACGGTTCTGTGAAATTACCCAACGGCTCCATCCAAAGCATCACCAATCAGGACGGCCTCAGGATGGATTTTGACACTTTCGCCGCGATGAACACCGCGTATCCGAATGGCCGTTACACCCTGACGTTGCTGACCAAATATCTGGGCCCCAAATCGAGCGCCCTGAGTCTGACCGGGGACACTTATCCCAACACGCCGCATTTGTTGAATTACGATCAGATCCAGAATATTGACCCGGATGAGGATTTCACTTTTTCCTGGGATCCGTTTGTCACGACCAACAGCACGGATTTCATCCAACTGAAGATCCTGGACTCCGGCGGGGAAGAATATTACATCACCGGCAAGCCGAATGATCCGAACCGGATTCCGGTGACGGCCACTTCCTATACGGTGCCCGCCTACAACATGCCGCGCGGAGACAACTACACGGTGGAATTGCTCTTCGGCAAGTTTGTCGCGCTGGATACCAACACCATCACCGGGGCCGTCGGTTTTGCCGCTTATTACAAAGAGACCCGGATCAACTACACCACGCTGAAGTCCGATCTGCGTTATTATCAGATCGCCAAGGGCCGCACCTACACCCAGTCTGGCACGGGCGCGGCGGTTTTGAACACGGCGGCTGGGCCGTATATTTTCAAGGCCGCGTTGAGCGACCCGATCCTGCAAGCGGGGAATTGATTGACGGCATGATCACAGCGCCCAACGCCAACACGTATTCGCTTAACCTGCAAACTCCCGGCCTCGACCCTGCTTTGCTGCTCTATGTCAACCAGGCCAGCCAGACAAACCTGGATCTCGCTTTCCCCAACGGCAGCTTCACCATCACGGCGGATGACTATGTCGAGAATGTCTCGGCCAACGGCAATATCAATGGCGACAATTATCCGAATGCGCCGCATGTCAGCAATTACGGCCAGGCGCAGGTGATCAATCCGGCGCTCGACTTCACGTTGCGCTGGGACGCTTTCACCAGCGGCTCGAGTAGTGACGTGATTCAATTGGTCGTCAATGACGCCAACGGCTATCTGGTTTATCAAACCGCCATTGCGCCGGGTGAATTAACCCCCCGGCTCGACGGCACCGCCACGGCCGTCACCATTCCGGGCTATACCCTGCCGCCGGGACAAACATTTCAAGCGACTTTGACCTTTCAAAAAATCACCGACACCAATTCTGTCAATGACAGCGGCGGCGTCCCGCTGATCGGTTATCTGGCGGAAACGAAATTCCCCATCGCCACCCTGACCAGCGCCGGGCTTTTCCCGGTGGCTGCGACCGGGGCCAAAGAGTATTCCATCAGCGCCGCGTTTGATGGGACAAATTATCTGTCCGCCATTCTCGGGAACGGCGGTGAAATTGAAGCCCAATTGATTGCCCCGTCCGGTCTGCCGGCCGCGCCCATCATGGATACCGGCCATACTGGCAGCGCCCCCTTGGTCGCTTTTGATGGCAATAATTATTTGATGGTTTGGTCCTCCAGCGACGTGGTTTCGACTATTCGGGGTCAAGCAAACAAAGGAAATGTCGCGGCCGCCGGTTCCACCGTGGCCACCGGAACCAATGGCACCACCGGCGCTCCGTTCATCTATGGAGAGCTTATTTCGCCCTGCGGTTCCGTTGGCAATATCTCGACCCTGGCTTCCGGCAGTTCGCTCCAGGTGCGTGGCCTGACGATCGCCACCAACGGTTGCAACCTGAATTATTTCATCGTCTATGAAGATTCCAGCAGCGGCACCAATACGGTGATTTACGGCGAAGTGGTCAATACCAGCGGCATTCAGACCAGCGATCCCATTACAATCGCCTCGGGCCGAAACCAAAAACTGCCCTCGGTCGCCTCCGATGGCACCAATTTCTTCGTCGTCTGGCAATCCAAGGAAACCAACACGGTGGAAAAATGGGATGTGTTGGGCTGTTTTGTCAACTACAGGGGAACCCCGGGCGCGCCCTTTATCATCAGCCAGACCAATTCCCCCAGTTACAATCCGATCACGGTCACTTTTGGTTTGACCAATTATGTTGTCGCCTGGAGCCGGGACACGGGCCGAGGTTATCCGAATCCGTCCTTTTGGGATTTGTCCGGACGCATCGTCAATCCGGATGGAACTTTCGGGGGGAAAGAATTCGCTCTTTCGACCGCCGCGGGTGACCAGGTTCTGCCCTTCAGCGCGTTTGATGGCACCACCTTCCTGGTGGATTGGCTGGACGTGAACAGTTTCACCGCGCCCAACAACAACGCCCAGATCAAAGGGAAGTTTGTCACGCAAGCGGGCGGCAGCAGTCCGGAGTTCGCGCTCTTCCAATCTTTCCGCGGCAAGATTCCGGTGGTGGCCCCGCTGTTGTTTGACGGCTCGCGGTATTTCATGGAAGCGTCTTACAGCAGTTTGGCGGGTTTGACCAACAGCTTCGCCGACAGCGATGTGTATGCCACTTTCCTGAACGTGACGGTTCCGGCCATCATCACGAAACCGCAAAATCAGTTCGTGGCCATTGGCGACACGCTTTCCCTTTCGTCCGTGGTCAGCGGGCAGCCGCCGTTGCAATTTCAATGGGCGTTCAACGGGACGAATATCGCTGGCGCGACCGATACCAGCCTGCGCATCACCAATGCCAGCGCCGTCAATGCCGGCAGCTACACCATCACGGCGCAAAATCTCTCGGGCATGGCCATTTCAGGGCCGGGCGTGATCACCGTGCTGGCTAAACCGCTGATTACCGCCCAACCGGCGGGATCAAGCAGCGCTCCCATCGGTCAGCCTTATGCGTTTTCCGTGACGGCCACCGGTGGTTTGCCCTTGCAGTATCAATGGCGCTTGAACGGCACGTCCATCCAGGGCGCGACCGATTCCACTTACACCGTGGCCGAAGTGGAGTTTAGCAACAACGGGTTTTACTCCGTCGCGGTTCAGAACCCGGTCGGTGCGGTCAATAGTACTCGGGCGGCTTTATTGGCCAACGGCCCTTCGATCGCGGGCAATTTAGCGGATAATTTTCCCGGTGGAACGCTTGACACCGATGCCAGCGGTTCCGGCAGCGGCAGCAATGTCGGCGCGACTTCGCAACCGGGCGAACCGATCCACGGCGGGCATGTCGGCGGCAGTTCCGTCTGGTTCACCTGGCAGGCCCCGGCGGATGGCATCGCCACGTTCAGCACGCTGGGCAGCAGCTTTGATACTTTGATGGCGGTTTATGTCGGCGATTCGGTGACCAATTTGACCCGGTTGGTGGGCGACGATGACAGCGCCGGGTTCTTCGCCAGCTTGGTGTCGTTCAACGCAACCAATGGTTCGACTTATCACATCGCCATTGACGGCCGCGCCGGGGCCCAGGGCAATATCGTCCTGACCTGGAGCCTGTCCCAAGTCGTCGCCGATGTTCCGGTCATCACGCAAAGCCCAAGCAATCAAACCGCCACGGTCGGCCAGCAGGTGACCTTCACCGTCGTCGCCCAAGCGCCGAGCGCTTTGACCTATCAGTGGAATTTCAATGACGTTCCACTTGATAGCGCGACAAATTCCAGCCTGATTTTTCCCAGCGCAACCACCAATCTGGCCGGCCAGTACAGTGTCACGGTCACTTCCGGTTCCGGCCAGCAGCGCACCAGTCCGGAAGCCTCGCTGGAAATCAACTCCTCCGCCAGCACCGCGCCATCTGAAGATAAATTTGCCGACGTCCTTTCCGGCGGGCCCACGTTGGCCGCCTACAAACCGCATTACACGCGCAATCCCAAAGGACAATTGGTGCCCGTTTCCGCCGGCGCGCTCGGCACGCAATTGATGAACAACTTCGGCGCGACCAAGGAAGACGGCGAGCCGAACCACGCTGGCATCACCGGCGGCTCTTCGCGCTGGTTCAGCCTTGAAGCGCTCGACACCGGCACCATGGTGGTGGACACCATCGGCAGCGATTTCGACACCGTTCTGGCCGTTTATACCGGCACCAATTTATTGACTCTGAAAAGCATCGCCAGCGACGACAACAGCGCGCCCGACGGCATCCGCAGCCAGGTCAGTTTCACCACCGTCGCCGGCACCACCTATCTCGTGGCGGTGGACGGCGTCAATGGCGTGCAGGGCCATATCGTGTTGAACTGGCGCCTGGGCAATCTGCCGGTCTTCACCCAGGCCTTGACCAATCAACTGGTCAAGTCCGGCACCAACCTCACCCTCACGGTCAACGCCACCAACAATCCCGCCAGCGTGCCCATTTATTATCAATGGCAATTCAACGGAGTGAACATCCCGGGCGCGAATGGGCCGTCGTTACCGATCAATAATTTCCAAACGGGCAACTCCGGCAGTTATCGCGCGCTCGCCTCCAATTATGTCGGCGTGACTTCCACCACCGGCTTCCTGGCCAGCGGCGCGCCGATCGTCACCGTCACCGCGCCGGCCAATAATTTCTACACCACGGGGCCGACCAACCTCCACATCTCCGCCTCCAGCGCCGGCCTCGATTTGACCAACCTGACTTTTTATCAGGGTACGACCAAGATCGGCACGCGGACCAACCAGCCGTACAGCCTCATCTGGAGCAATGCCGCCGCCGGGGTTTATAGCATCACCGCACGCGCCTATGACAAGATCGGGCAGATCGGCACCTCGGCGGTGGTCAAGGTTGTGATTGACACCGTCAAGCCGACCGTCACCATCACCGCGCCGGTCAAAGGCAATCGCTCGACCAATCCGAATGTCAACGTCATCGGCACGGTCGCGGACAACAACGGCGTGGCCAGCATCATCTGCACCTTTAACGGGGGCGCACCGCAAACCGTCGCCCTGACCACAAATAAATGGACCAACGCCGTGGTTTGCAATCCGGGGACAAACGTCATTGTGGTGCAATCCGTGGATCTGGCCGGAAACCTTTCCGTTCCGGCGACCAATAGTTTCTTCTACGTGGTCAGCAATGCTTTCACTCTGGTTATTAACGGCAACGGCACCGTGACCAAAAACTTCACCGGCAACATGCTGGAACTTGGCCGAGGCTATCAGCTCACGGCCAAACCGTTGAACGGGTTCAATGTCTTTTCCAACTGGACCGGTTATGTGCCCGCGTCGAATAATCTGGTGCTCAATTTCATCATGAGTCCGGGACTGGTGATTAACGCGAACTTCGTCACCAATCCTTTTATCCCGATCACCGGCACTTACAACGGCCTGTATTACGAAACCAACCAGGTCAAATTGACCAGCGCGGGCATGTTCACCTTCACCCTGGCCAGCAACGGCGTGTTCTCCGGCAAACTGCTGTCAACCAACACCACATCGTTGGCCATCAGCGGACAATTCGACGCCAGCGGCAACGCGCTCCTCAGTGTCCCGCGCACCAAACAATCCAACTTGGTCGTCAATATCCAATTGGACATCACCAATTACTCCGACATCGTCAGCGGTTCGTTGACCGATCCGGGTTGGTCAGCGGTGATGGACGGGGATCGCGCAGTGACTAATGCAACCGCAGCAGGTGTCTCCGGTAGTTACACGATTGATATTCCGGGAGTGGCCGGGACTAATGGTCCAGGCGGCGACAGCTTCGCCACGGTCGTGGTCAAAACAAATGGCACCGTGACCATGACTGCATCTTTAGCGGATGGAGTCACCACCGCGCCCATCAGCGAAAGCACCGGTATCGCCAAATCCGGACGCTGGCCGTTCTTCGCCAGCCTTTACAGCGGCAAAGGATTTATGATTGGCTGGAATAACCTCACCAATCAGGGCTACCCCACCGTCGGCGACGGCGGCATCAACTGGATCAAAGCCACCAACTCACCGGTCAGCAAATTCTACCCGGCCGGTTTCACCAACGACACCGAGACGGCTGGCTCAATCTTTTTCGTGACCAACAAAACCCGGTTCATGGATGTCGGCGACTCCGCCATCGTGGTGTTGAGCGGTGGCAATTTGCCGGCTCCGATCACAAATGAATTCACCTGGGATACCAATAACGTCACCAAGCTCTTGACCAATAATTATCCGGGGACCGACAAGATAACCTTGACCATCACGCCGGCCGCCGGCCAGTTCAGCGGCACCTTCATGCACCCCACGACCAAGGCCTCGGTGAAGATCAGCGGAGCTTTGTTCCAGCAACAAAACATCGGCGCGGGCTTTTTCCCAGGAACGAATCAGACCGGGAAGGTGTTTATTTCCGGAAGTAATTAATGGGGATTCGGCAAAACAGCTGAATCCTCAACCTGAAGGGTTGAGAGAAGGTCCTGTCCTCCATAGCTCTGAGCGAAGGAGGAGGCCGGTGGTCGAGACTTTGCGAAGACCACCGGTTACTGCGACACTGATTTCTGCATCCCGGAGGGATGCCAGAGTCGCGCATAGGATGTGCGGCCCTTTTAACATGATTAAAAAATTTCAATTTTTGCGCCACTTCCTTTTGGTTGTCAGTGGAATTTGTGTTTTAATGTTTTCTACTTCGTGTCATTCGGGGGTAAAAATGAAAACATCAAAGGGAGACGAAGCCCTTGCGCTGAAGGGTTTGCCAAAGGGTCATCTAACGATTTCAGGAGAAGCAACCGGCGGAGGCTGGCCGAAAGGAAATCTGGTCAGCGTTTACGGCGGCCCCGATCCCATCGCGGCCGATGAAGAATTGCTCAGTCTCATGCAATTGCTGCTTTTTCCACCGCAAGGCCGGACTTCTATCCGCCGAACCGACACCGGCCCGAATGTGATGCGATTTGAATGGGTGCCCGGCGATAAGAGCGCGATGGTAAAAATTGTTTATGATCCGGAGAAACACGACATCGAGATTCTTCAAACCCATTATTCTCTTGAGACTGGAAACTTCTTCGTGATCACAGTGGAAAACAGCGAACACATCAAGGTACGTCAATTGCCGTTAAAGGATTATGAGCATCTGACACCGCGCGAAGCTCTCAAAATATTCAAACATGAATGCAAGGATGATCCACGGGTTCAAGGCATGTAGGGCGTTCAATGGCTCGCACCGGTTCTGCCCTGTTGCAGCCCAATCAGGAAAATATTCGTTTCTTACCGCAAACCGGCTATGCTAACCGCATGGTGTTTGCAATGGCAGGTTTGGCGGAAGCTGCGGTCTTTTACGGACTGCTCATCGTCGGCGGTATTCTTCTGGTGGCTGCCGGATTGCTTGCGCTGGCATGGTGGAAGCAATCGGCAATGACCGCCACGATTGCATTCGTGCTTGTCATACTTGACGGACTGCTCTTGCAGCCTTGGTCTGCATTCGCGCCATCCATATCCGATGATCCGGATGAGGCTTCTTGGCTGGTCCGGTTGCGCATTGCTTCAGTGATATGGGGTCTTTTCGTTGTCATCGCAGCAAGTTGCCTGGCCATGATAATCCGGCGGCGGAGATTTTCGACGAACGAAATAAATGTAAATCATCCCGCTGAGCGCGCTCCAAAATAATCCGTTAAAGGCTGCGATCTTAAAAATATTAGTGAGGCCCGGAATATAGCAAAAAGGGAAAAATGCCAGAAAATCGCCCGCTTCTTCAACCCACCATGAAACAGGCGGCAAGTCGCCTTCTTTGCGCCCCCAGGCCGAGCTGATAACAAAAGAAAAAAAACAGAAATAAAGTGCCGACGTGCAAAACGCGATGATCCCACAAATGATTCGCTGATGAATGGAAAGTTTTTGACTCATGCTGTTTTGGGTAACGATTCAAGGTTGTTTTTTCATCCTCATCTCCGAACTCTTCCTCAAGGCGTCAAACCCAGGCACAGGACTGTTGGTCAGAATTCTGTATCCAACAATCGAAAAATCGCCTTGCGCAGCAACAATCTTTCTCCACTCGTTGGATCCAAACCTGCGCTGATTTTGAACATTATAGCTGACACCCCAATTCTCTTTCTTCACCTCAGAAATTTCATTCAGAAGAAATACCGGCTCGCCAAAGCTTTTCACCTTGCGTCGGTTCTCGTCAAATGTAACCGGAACGCGCAGAGACAACTGGTATCGGTTAAACAGGTCGCTTGCCATAATCAGGCTCGGAGGACCAGTGCTGCTCGTGTCATAGTTGAAAAAACACCCCGCCCCAGGGAAAATCCGGACAAAGTCTGCTGCAAAAGGAATGGAATTGGTTGCCTCCGTCAAATCCTCGTCATAACCAGGTTGGATCTCTTTGAGCACAGGCTTAAATGGCAGACCAGTTTGGTTGGATTTCCCCATTTTCACCCTCAACTCTCGAACTATTTTACCCTTTTCCCTGACTTCGATTGTTCTCTCGTCGCGGCTCTCCCGCACAGAAAATTCCAAGGGGTTTTCAAACTCCTTGGGCTTAAATACATAGTTCGTGCCATCCGCGCTTTTCAAATTATCTTTGATATTCAGCAGGACTTTTCCGTGATCATCCATCAATTTGCCATCAGTGATGATGAGGCAAGGCCCCATATTTGTTTCCCCATAATCAACACACCACCCGTTTGTCCCTTTGGAGTAGGTCATTTTCAGTTCCCTCATGCGTTCACTCGGGTCCGCCGCATATGGCCAAATCTGGATCTTTGTGACATTTTGCGGAGCCAGGAAAACTACGATTGACAGCACAATGTCGAGGAAGCCGTACATGGCTTGAAATTACCGCGCCAGCGTCAAAAAGCCAATTCCTATCATTCTAACGAGGAAGAGCTATAGCTATATTCGATCGCATTTGCTCATGCAAATCGGGCCAATAAACACTCTTCTGCAATCGGCTTTGCAGTTCGCATACGAGGTTTTCTTTGCTGACATCTCCATTTTTTGGAAAACCCGCCACCCACGCCATATCTACAAATTTCCAACCGAGATCTTCATGGCCGCTAAACATCAGGGCGACA
>CAIYOY010000051.1 GCA_903927905.1 uncultured Verrucomicrobiales bacterium
AGCAGCGTGAAATGGTAAAGATGCTTTGAATCACTCCACACCTTCTGCCCGGCGACGCTGCTGCGGGTCACAGACCCGCGCTCCGGCCCCACTGAAGTATGCTCCATTCTTCAAAGTAGCCCACTACCCGATAAGCATTGCGCTTGCATTTTTTGGTGAATTTATTTTGGAGGTGATGATCTGGAATATAAGCCAGCGATCACCCCAAAAGCAACTCGACCCAAACTTGCCTATTCGGGCGTATCTCATCACTGTCCTCCTCGTCCTAACCCATTATTAAACCAAAGGCTTAGATCAGGCCAACCCGCTGGATATAATTCTCCCTCTCCGCTCCATCGGATGGAGGGGAGAGAGCACCGCGAGCGGTGCAGCAACCAACCGTACTGACTGCCGGGGTGAGGTGAGGTCTTCTCTTTCCGACCAACAAGGACTGTGTCCAGATGCGCTCCCTATTCCGACGGTTAAAGATTGACTCCGGCATGAATTAATGCTCAAGTAATATGCGATTATGTACATTCATATCCTCATAATTCTATGAAAAAAAGCTTCTACTGCGCCGCGTTGTTTTTTACCGCCATTGGGGCCTTTGCCCAAGGACAGGTTAACTTTAACAACCGAATTACCGGTGATATTGTCACCCACGTGCACGCGCCGCAATCGGACAACTCCGCCGTTGTGGGCAATGCCGCCAACGACACGCCTGCTGGCACCATTGTGTACACCGGCCAATCGCTCGGCGGCACCAATACTGACACCTCCACCTTGGGCATTTATGGCAATGGCTCGCGTTACACCGCCCAGCTCTGGGCCGTGGCCGGGGCCAATCAGCCCATCACTGCCCTGACCAACGTCCCCCAATACACCACCACCTTTAAGACCAACGCCGGGGCGGGTTGGATCAACGCCACTAATATTCCCGGTGATAATGGTATTCCGAACACCAAAAATTTCGGCAACGCCGCCACTTGTCAATTGCGCGTCTGGGACAACATGTCGAACACCATTACCAACTGGACCTTGGCTGTTAGCAGCAATGTCACCCGTGGCTACTCCCCGCTCTTTAACGTATCCGGTCTCTGGAACGGCAGTGGGGCTCCTGGAACCCCCCCCGAACTCACCAATCTGCAGAGCTTCGCCATCGCCGTTGGCGGCACCGAACATATTCCCTTGGCCATCAACACCCAACCGTCCGGTGGCACTTTTGAATGTGGGAGTAATGTTACCTTGTCAGTAAGTGCCGTGGGCACGGCTCCTCTGACCTACCAATGGTATCAGGGCGCAACCCCCGTTGGCTCGAGCACTTCCAGTTTAACCTTTAATCCCGCCCATATTTCTGATTCCGGCAGCTACACCGTGGTCGTCACCGATACCTCCGGCTCCATCACCAGTTCCCCCCCCGCTGTCTTGGTGGTTCAAGACACCCAAGGCCCGGTGATTGTCATGGTCGGCTCTAATCCTCAGATCGTCCAATGTCACGGCAACTTTACCGATGCCGGTGCGACCGCCAGCGATGCCTGCGCCGGAACTGAATCCGTCTCCGCCAGCGGCACCGTGGATGCCACCACTCCCGGCAGTTACTCCCTGACCTATGCTTCAACCGATGGCGTCAACAACAGCATCGCCGTCCGGGTGGTCAATGTCGTGGACACCACTCCTCCGGCCATCACCGTCACCGGCGGCAATCCGTTTCGCCTGGTTTTGCACACCGCTTACAGTGACGCAGGCGCCACTGCCAGCGATGTTTGCGCGGGAACAGAAAGCGTCACCACCACCGGTTCAGTCAATCAAAATTCCGTCGGCTCCTACACCCTGACCTACTCCGCCACGGACGGCTTTAATCCCGGCGCCGCCACTCGCGTGGTCAACGTCGTGGATGAAATCCCTGCGACCGTGGCCACCTCGCCGACCAACCAGTTGATCGAATGTGGCTCCAGTGCCTCCCTCGTATCGGTCGGCGCGGGCACTGCGCCCCTGCATTACCAATGGTATCTCGCCACCTCCACCACGACCAACGCGGTGACCGGCGGGACGAACGCCACTTTGACCCTCACTGCCGTTACCGCCGACAATGTCGGCAGTTACTCCGTGGTCATGACCAATGACTTTGGCACCGCTACCAGTACTCCTGCGGTCATCACCAAACAGGATACCACCGCCCCCGTTATCGTTATTGCCGGCTCCAACCCTCAGACCATTCAATGTCACGGTGGCTTTACCGATGCCGGGGCCGCCGCCAGCGATGCTTGTGCTGGAACCGAATCCGTTGCCACCACTGGCAACGTGAGCGCCAATACCCCCGGTGATTATACCCTGACCTACTCCGCCACCGACGGCGTCAATGCTTCCGCCGCCACCCGTGTAGTTCATGTGGTTGACACAGTTGGCCCGGTCATCACCCTTAATGGCTCGACCCCGCAGACCATCCAATGCCACGGCGGCTTCACCGATGCCGGTGCCACTGCCAGCGATGCCTGCTCCGGAACTGAATCTGTGGCCACCTCTGGCAGCGTGGATGCCGACACCATCGGCGCCTACACCCTGACCTACACTTCCACCGATGGCGTGAATTCCAGTTCCGCCACGCGCATCGTTAATGTTGTTGACACAACCCCGCCGGTCATCACCCTTAACGGCGGCAATCCGTTTCGCCTCGTTCTCCACACCACCTTCACCGATCCCGGCGCCACGGCCAGCGATGCTTGCGCGGGCGGCAACCGGACGGTAAACATCACTGGCAGCGTTAATAACAATGCCGTCGGCGCTTATACCCTGACCTACAAGGCCGGTGATGGTCATAGCAACAATGCCACCGTCACCCGCCTCGTCAACGTGGTGGATGAAATTCCGGCCACCGTGGCCACATCGCCCACCAATCAACTGATTGAATGTGGCTCCAGCGCCACCCTGGTTTCAGTCGGCGCGGGCACTGTTCCGTTGTCTTATCAATGGTATTTCAACACCGGCGAATCCACCGTGACTCTCTCCGCCGCGACCAATGCCACCCTGACCCTGCCGTCCTTTTCCTCTGGAAACGTCGGCAGCTACACCGTTGTCATCACCAATAATTATGGCAGTGCCACCAGCGGCGTGGCTGTGATCACGAAAGCGGACACCACCGCCCCCGTCATCGCTGTTGCCGGTCTCAATCCCCAGACCGTGCAATGTCACAGCGGCTTCACCGATGCCGGAGCCACCGCCAGCGATGTCTGTGCCGGAACCGAATCTGTTTCGACCACCGGCAGCGTAAACGCCAATCTCCCCGGCGCCTACACCCTGACCTACACTTCCACCGATGGCGTCAACTCCAGTTCCGCCACCCGTGTTGTTAATGTCGTTGACACCACTCCGCCGGTGGTGACAATCAATGGCAGCACGCCCGTCCGGGTGGTTTTGCATACCTCGTATAGCGATGCCGGCGCCACCGCCAGCGACATCTGCGCAGGCACTTTGAGTGTTACCTCCGTTGGCTCGGCCAACCAGAACGTGGTCGGTTCCTATACCATCAGCTATTCCGCCACGGACGGCTTTAACCCCGTGACCGTCACCCGGGTGGTGAACGTTGTGGATGAGATCCCCGTCACCATCACCGCTTCCCCGACCAACCAATTGATCGAATGCCATTCCGTCGCTACCCTCGTGTCCGCTGCGGTCGGAAGTGGCACCATCGCTTATCAATGGTATTTGGCCACGCCTTCAGTCACCAACGCCGTGGCTGCGGGGACAAATGCGACCTTGACCCTTCCGGCGGTCACCTCTGCTGATGTCGGCAGCTACTCGGTCATCGTCACCAACGCCTTCGGCAGCGCCACCAGCGATGTTGCCGTCATCACCGAAACCGATACCGTTGGCCCTATCATTACGCTTGGCGGAACCACTCCAGTCACCCTGACCGTGGGCGATTCCTACTCGGACGCCGGAGCCACCGCGAGTGATGCCTGCGCCGGGACCGAATCCGTGGTCACGACCGGCAGCGTGGATCCGAACACCGTGGGTGATTACACCATGACCTATTCGGCTACCGACGGCCTCAATGCCAGCATCGCCTATCGGATCATTCACGTGGTCTTGAGTGTTCCCGTGATTCACTTCCTCACCCCCGACCAAACCGTCAGTGCTGGCACCAACTTGACTTTGCAGATCACCGCCATCGGAGCGCCGCCATTATCTTATTTCTGGCGTAAAAACGGAACTAACCTGGCCAACGGCGGCAATGTTTTCGGAGCCAACTCCTCGGCTTTGTCCTTTACTAATATTTTACGGGCCAACGCCGGAAGTTACAGTGTGATCATCACCAACACCTCTGGCAGTGTGACCAGCGCCGTCATCGCCGTGTCCATCAATGACCCGGCCATCTTGACGCAGCCGATGGACGGGGCGGAAGACGTGGGCAGCAACTACACCTTCACGGTGATCGCGGGCGGCACTTCCATCCACTATCAATGGTACAGCAGCAACGCCACCACTCATGCCACAGCCAAGGTCACTGGACAGAACACCAGCAGCCTGGTGCGCGGCCCCGGTGTTGCGGCGGGTTCGGCTTACTACTTTGTCATCGTGAGCAACATGATTGCTCCTTTCAACTCCGTCACCAGCCGGGTGGCGAGCCTGGTGATCACCAAAGCTCCGGCCATTACCCTGCAACCGGTCAATCCATTCAAAACCGTTGGCCAGAACGCCAACATTTTTGTGGCCGCTATTGGCACACCGCAGCTCGGCTATCAATGGTATAAGAACGGCACGCTCATCCCGGGTGCGACCGCAACCAACCTCACCTTCGTCAATTTGCAAGTGACCAACAGCGGCACCTATACCTGCACCGTGACCAACTCGGCTGTCGCCTCCGCGACCTCTTCCTCCACTAAAGGCATCGTGACCGTGACCAACACGCCGGTAGTGTTCCAAAACAATCCGCAGAACCGCACATTGGTGCAAGGCAACAACACTTTCTTCACGGTGAAAGTGACGAATACGGCGACGTTGCCGTTGAGCTATCAATGGAACCTGAACGGAACTCCGATTCCGGGCCAAACCGCCACCAACTTGTTCGTGACCAATGTCCAGACCATTGGGGTGAGTTCGTATAGCTGCACCGTGACCAACCCGGCGGGAATCTTTACCACCACTTTGGCCCATGGCCTTTTGACCGTCAGCCATGACGGCACGCCGCCGGTGTTCCATCAGGTCTATCCGGCGAACAACGCGCGGTTGACCAACTTGGTGGTGGACACGCATCTTGGCATTAGCGCGACGGGCCCGGCCTTCACCGAGACGGCCTTTGTCACCGACAACGGTTTGATCACCATCCAACGGGTCTTCCCGAGTGTGGACGCAGCGGTAACGGCCGCCTTGGTCTATCCGAATTCGTTCATGAGCAATGGTAACAAGGCGTCGTTCACGAATACGTTGACGTTGAAAGACGGGACGAACATCTACATCCTGACGGCGACGGATTCGGGCGGTAATTCGGTGTTGGCGACGCAGAAAATCTTCTTCGTGAACAACTCGACGCCGTTGACCATTCACACCAACGGCAGTGGCGCGGGCAATACCGTCATCAGCCCGGTGGCTATTACCATCATTCCACCGGCAATGACGGCGTCCTACCCCTACGGCACACCGGCCAACGGAGCGTTGCTGGAAATTGGTCATATGTATCAAATCAAGGCGGTGTTGCACGGGAACACGGTATTTAGCAACTGGACGGACGGAAACGGGAATGTGTTGGCCCCGTTGGCTTCGACGAACGTGTTGACCTTGCGGTTCACGATGGTCTCGAACCTGGTGTTGAACTGCAATGTTTACACCAACCCGATTGTGGCCGGCAATCTGGTGGGCACCTACAACGGATTGTTCTCGGAAGCGAGCGGCGTGGCGGAGCGGAGTGCTGGCTTTATGACCATGACGGTGAAGTCCAACGGGGTGTTCACTGGATCAGTCAAAGTGAATGGCACCTCTGGCGGC